>JAFRSP010000021.1 GCA_017427525.1 Clostridia bacterium | reverse complement strand
GGTCCAGTGTGCGGTTTTCATTCTGTTTCTCCCATCTTCTCAGTCAGATCGTGGAGGCTTTTATCGTGCTGCGCCTGTGAAATGGCGCCGTGCTCCAGGAACCCGTCGAGCAGCTCTTTCTGCTTCAAGAACAGCTGATGGTTCTTTTCTTCATAGGAGAGGGAGGCCCATTTTTCGCTTTCAGTCAAATGCTCCATTTGATCACCCGAATGATGGATTGAGCCCTGCAGTGGCTACACTTATACAGAATGGATCATACCACGAACGCGATCAAATTACAATGATTTTAGGTAATTATTTCCTTACTTCAAGGCCACTTGCCTGGGCTGGCCCTGAGCATGGGGTCCAAATCCTTCCGCCTCGGCTCTTTTGTTTGTACTTAAACTTCGCAAAGCACAAACAAAAGATACGTCGTTTTTTGCCCTGAAAATGGAAAAATCGGGCCTCCGAACAGCCGCGAAGCCGCTCAGAAGCCCGATTTTTCAAGAAAATGCCCTATTTTTGCTCAAAAAGCACGAAATAGCCGCCTTTGTCCTGGTAGACAAAAGCGGCTACTTTTCTGGCGGAGCGGGTGGGATTCGAACCCACGGACGGTTGCCCGTCAACTGATTTCGAGTCAGTCCCGTTATGACCACTTCGATACCGCTCCATGTTTGGTTAATCTTGGCCGGAGCTTCAAAGCGCCAACCCTTTTGCCTGCCGGCTTTGGCTTGATTTTGAATGGTCTGAAAATCAAAGCGCATAATAAATATATCAAATGAAGCAAAGCCCGTCAACCATTTTTTGCGCCGCGCAGCCTGCTATCATCCCCCGCCGCATCACAAAACTCTTTTAAGGTTGCCCCCTTGCCATCCACCGAATTAATGGCAGAAAACCGTGTTTTCAAAGGCCTCGAAATCCCGCACAGACTCCCACAGCCTACAGCACAGCCCGAACCGCAATCAGCAGGAGGATGATCCCGCCAAACACCTTGGCCTTATTCCCGAGCTCCTCGCCAAACCGTTTGCCGACAAAGAGCGCCGCCAGACTGCACAGGAAGGTCGTCGCTGCGATCACGGCGCTGGCCGGAACGATCTCGGCCTCGATCGCCAAAAGACTGACCCCCACCGCAAATGCGTCGATACTGGTGGCAATGGCCTGAAGAAAGAGCATCTTCACGGTCAGCACCGATTCGCCGACTGTCTCCTCCGTGCTTCTCAAACCCTCCCACAACATCTTCGCACCGATATAACCCAAAACCAAAAAAGTGATCCCTCCGGCGAATCGATGAATATAGGATGCAAAAAGCCCTCCGGCGAAATAGCCAAGCAGCGGCATCAGCCCCTGAAACCCGCCGAAAAACAGCGGCATCAGCACTTTTTCCCGGGTCTTACAGCGATAGGCCATACTGTTTGCCACCGTGACTGCCACGGCATCCATGCTGAGTCCGATTCCCAGCAGCACTGTTTCCCACAGACCCATCCAAATTCTCCCCCATGAAACCGTGATTGGAAAGAGCGCTTTCCCGATCGGGGGGAAGCGCCCCCGACTCGTTTCGGTCTTTCGCCTCTCAAAGAAAGCTGATTGATGGAAAACCCCATCAATCAGCCTTACCTGGTTCAGGCGCATCCTGCAACGTCTCTCCCATGCTCTGCAGACCGAGCAGAGCTTTTCCAAAAATGCCCTTGGGCTGAACTGTGGGAATTATATCATTGAACGGTTTTTCTGTCAATCCTCCAGGTAATACCGCAGATCCTCCAGAGTGAGGCTGGGCTGAAGTGCAAGATTCACAGCGTCGGCCAACAGACGGGAAAACCGCCGGTTTGCCGAATCCATTTCTTTTGGGGCCACATAGAAACTCCCATATGGGGAGGATGACGAGCCGGAGCGGGAGTCTCCCCCTGTTTTCTCATGAAGATCAGAGGCCAGCGTGTCCGCGCTGATCACCGTGGGCACGCCAATCCCCACTACAGGGACTCCCAAAGTGCTCTCCGACAGCTCCTGACGGCTGTTTCCGATCCCTCCGCCGGGCAGCAGTCCGGTATCCGTCAGCTGTATCGTACAGCACAGTCGCTCTATCCCACGCGCTGCCAGGGCGTCGACGCCGATCACCGCGACAGGTTGGAGGATCTCAACAGCGCCGCGGACGAGCTCCGCCGATTCCAGACCCGTCTGCCCCAGTACGCCGGGACAGATGGAGGCCACCGGACAGAAGATCTCTCGCATCTTCTTATCTGCCGCAGTCAAATGCCGTGTGACCAGGATCCGCTGCGCCGTCGAGGGCCCCAGTGCGTCGGGGGTTATTCCCGCATTTCCAAGCCCTACAACCAGCACGCAGCCAGGTTTGGCAGGGAGTAGTTCCCGAAAGAGCTGGGCCAGCACCTGCGCCACATCCTCATAGGCATCGCTGCCACTGTGAAAATCACGGGGCAGCGTCACGGTGCAGTATCTGCCGCGCGGTCTTCCCAAGGCGGCCTCTCCCTCCGGCGTTACAATTCGGATGGAGTTGATCGTAAGAGGGCCATGATAGCGCGTTGTCGATTCCACACCGGCTGTTTCTTCTCCTGTCGTCGCTGCTGCTTCGATGGCAAGATCGGTAAACCAATTGGTTTTCATAGATGCTGCGCGGCCTCCTTTTGTTCTTTGAGGCTCAGTATGCACAAAAGCCGCAGCTACATTCAGGCCGATCCGGATCTGACATTTCTTGGGGTTTTTGCTGTCTTTCCTGCTCTTCGTGAAAGTATCCCGATCGAAAACACCGCATTTTGTACCAACAAAAAACCGCATCAAAGCAACTTGCTTCAATGCGGTTCGGATCGTTGATCCAAGCTCTGCAAAACAGGGCGGTTGTATTCCTCCATCCCCTGATTCCGACAGCAGCCTTCTTATATCCACTGGAAGGAAACTCTTTCTATCGATTTTATCCCGTACTCAAACGGCAGCCTTCTTCGCCAGACGGCTTTTGGTACGAGCAGCGGTATTCTTATGCAGAATCCCTTTGGCAACAGCCTTGTCCACACACTTGGTCACGCGGGCAAGCGCGGCCTTGCGGGCTGCTTCATCTCCCTCGGCGACAACGGCGTCAAACTTCTTGAGTTCTGTGCGCATGGTGTTCTTGACAATCTGATTCTTGAGCGCCTTCTTGGCGTTGATCTTCACACGCTTCTTCGCAGATTTAATGTTGGGCATCTGTTTCACCTCCATAGCATAGCATTAATTAGCAAGCGATATTATACCGTATCCTCGGGCAAAATGCAAGAGTTTTTCTCCGATTCCCGCAAATTTATGAAGAATTCCCGCAGGAGACGTGCACACTCCTCCTCCAGCACCCGACCGGTCACATCCGGGCGGGGCGAAAAGGGCATAGCAAAAAGATCAAACACCGATCCGCAGGCGCCTGCCTTTTCATCCGGCGCACCATATACCACACGGGAAATACGGGCCTGCAGGATCGCCCCCGCGCACATCGGACAGGGCTCCAGCGTGACATACAGCGTGCAGCCCGAGAGGCTCCACCTCCCAAGCGCCGCGCAGGCCTTTGCGATGGCTTCCATTTCGGCGTGCAGCAACACATTCCCCTGCTTCTCCCTGAGATTGTGCCCTGCGGCAACCACGGCGCCGTCGCGCACGATTACAGCCCCCACCGGCACATCCTGCGGAAGCGCGCAGCGCGCTTCCGCGAGCGCCAATCCCATAAAGGCAGCATCTTCTCTTTGGGTTCCGGTTTTTCCTCCGTCAACCATCAATCCTGATCCCAGTTGTGGTAGACGTTTTGCACATCATCATTGTCCTCCAACAGATCGAGCAGTTTCTCCATCTTGGCAACCAATTCTTCGTCCTCGATCTTTGCATAGGTTGAGGGCACCATGCCGATCTCGGCTTCGACAAATTGGTAGCCCTTGGCAGTCAAAGCCTCTAAAACAGCGGAAAAATCCTCCGGTTCGGTCGTGATGGTAAAAATCTCACCCTCATCCTCAAAGTCCGACGCGCCGGCATCAAGTGCATCCAGCATCACCGTGTCTGCATCGAGATCTTCGCTCTCCACAACCAACTGACCCTTGCTTGCAAACATCCAGCTCACAGACCCTGTCTGCCCGAGATTGCCGCCGTATTTGTCGAAATAATGGCGCATATCGCCCGCCGTGCGGTTTCGATTGTCGGTCAAAGCCTCCACAATCACCGCCACGCCGCTCGGTCCGTAACCCTCATAGGTGATATTCTCATAGTTGTTTGCGCCGCCGTCTCCGGACGCTTTTTTAATGATGCGCTCAATGTTGTCCATCGGCACATTGTTGGCTCTGGCCTTTGCGATCAGGTCTTTCAGCCTGGAGTTGACGTTCGGGTCCGGCCCGCCCTGCTTCACGCAAAGCGACATTTCTCTGCCGATTTTTGTGAAAATCTTGGCACGCTGCGCGTCAGTCTTCTCCTTTTTGTGCATGATATTTTTCCATTTGGAATGTCCTGACATACCGGAAGCCTCCGTTAAAATAATATCGGTTGAAAAATCAAGATTACAAGCATTGTACCATATTCAGCCGTGTGATGCAACATTCAAAGCGGCCGATTCCCGCAGAGATGCGCTGTCTGCTTTCTTCGTTTTCTAGAGTCCGCCTGTTAAAATTCCCCTTTCACCGTTCTGCTTCGAATAAAAAGACCCTGCCGCGACCACTCTATACATGAACGGCTCAAGGCCGCATCACATTTTAACGGAGGTCAACCCGATATGCCTGATTCCAGAAACAACAATCGCCAGAACAACCAGAACCAGCGAAACGAAAACAATCAGAACCAGAACAGCCAGAACAATGAGAACAACCAGAATCAGAACCAGCGCAATCAAAACAACCAGAACCGTCCTTCCAGCCAGAGATAGCTTTGTGCTGTAAGGCCTGTTTTGGTTGGTTTCTCTAGTTTTGACGCGGGAATAGCCACACTGAATTTTTACTGTCTCCGTGCGGGTCGCCTCCTTGATGAGAGCGGCCCGCACGCTGTTCTCCAAAAAGGGCGGACTCTTCAGCCTTGCGGAGCAAAAGAAACGGGGGCTTGTGTTTCACACAAGCCCCCGTTTCCCTGTTGCAATTACTCCGCTTTTGCAATCTCTTCTTCCGGCAGGCAGGTCTGCACACAGATCGAGAACAGCTGCAGCATCCGCTCCTGCTCTTTCTTCAGGTAGAGATATCCAAACAACGTTTCCAACCCCGAGGCCGCGCAGTGGACGGTGGGATTGTCGCGTTTTGTGACCGAGAGCGCCGCATTGCGTCCGCGCTTGAACTGGTGTTGCTCCTCAGCGTCCAGAAGGGGAAGCAGGGCACGCATGGCCTTTGCCTGCCCCACGGCGCTGCAGAGGAGCAGCGCTTTGTTGTGCAGCTTTCTGCTGTGCTCCTGCTGACGGTGAAGAAGAAATTCCCTCGTCAGCAACTCATATACCGCGTCTCCCAGATAGGCCAGCACGGCCGGATTGATCTGCTCCGGCGGCGTTGCCGGCAACTCAAAATACATGTCGGATTCTTCGCTCCCCGTCTTTCTCGATAACTCGGGAGTTTGCAAAGAAAGAATGCCCGTCAGGCTCTCTTCCATTTGACTCCCTGCGGCGTATCCTCCAGCACGATACCCATGCCGGACAGCTGATCGCGGATGGCGTCGGCCGTTTTGTAGTCCTTTGCCTTGCGGGCAGCCTGGCGCTGCTCGATCAGAGCCTCGATCTCGGCGTCGAGCTCGTCGGCCTTTCCCGCACAGATGCCGAGCACTCCGCACAGTTCTTCAAAAATGCTGAGCGCCGCCTCAACGAAGGCCCTCGTCGGCGTCTGCGCCGCGCCGGCAATGATGTTGATCTCCCGAACCAGCTCGAAAATCGCCGAAATCGCGTCGGCGGTGTTGAGATCGTCGTCCATGGCGTCAAGAAAGCTCTGCTTGTGGTCGGCAAAACGGGCCACTGCCTTGCTCTCGGCTTCGGTGAGCTCTCCGTTGGCCGCTCTGTCGCGCAGGAAGAGCAGGTTGTTCTTGCAGTTGTAAAGACGTTCCAGCCCCGCCTTTGCCTGCTCCAGCGTTTCGGCGGAATAGTTGATCTGGCTGCGGTAATGGGCCGACAGCATGAAGAACCGGATCACTTCGTAGCCATAGACCTTCGAGGCGTCGCGCACCGTGAAGAAGTTGCCGAGCGATTTGCTCATCTTGACGTTGTCGACATTGATATAGCCGTTGTGCACCCAGTACCGGGCAAACTCGCAATCGTTGGCTGCCTCAGACTGTGCGATTTCATTTTCATGGTGGGGGAAGATCAGATCCTGCCCGCCGCAGTGAATATCGATGGTTTTCCCGAGGTGCTTGTTGGCCATGGCCGAACACTCAATATGCCAGCCGGGGCGGCCGGGACCCCACGGAGAATCCCAGGCGGGTTCGCCGGGCTTGCTCGCCTTCCAGAGCACGAAGTCGAGCGCATCCTCCTTCTGCTCGGAGACATCGATTCTGGCGCCTGCAAGGAGCTCATCGATGGGCTGGTGCGACAGCTTTCCATAGCCCTTGAACTTCAGTGTGCGGTAGTAGACATCGCCGTTCGACTCATAGGCATAGCCCTTATCCACCAGCGTTTTGACCAGATCGATGATCTCTTTGATGGTATCGGTCGCACGGGGGTGCACATCGGCCGGCAGAACGCCGAGGCCGCCGGCATCGACAAAATACTCGTCGATATACCGCTGTGCGATCTCGTCGCTGGTGACACCCTCCTCGTTTGCCTTGTTGATGATCTTGTCGTCCACATCGGTGAAGTTCTGGACAAACTTGACCCTGTACCCACGGTATGCCAGATACCGGCGCAGACAGTCGAATACGATGAAGGGCCGTGCATTGCCGATATGGAAAAAGTTGTATACGGTCGGACCGCAGGAATAGATGGAGACCTCGCCTTCCTTCAGCGGGACAAATTCCTCCTTGCGGCGTGTCAAATCATTATACAGTTTCATGCAGAAAGCTCCTTTCTTTCTCCCTTAGGAAGCAAAGGCGACCCTGTGGGCCTCTTTACCAATTATCTCCAATGCAGTTCCAGTTCTTCGCCAGATAGCGGTAGCCGGAATAAACGGTGAGAAGTGCGGCCAACCACAGCAGCAGCTCTCCCGGCTTTGCGGCGTCTTTCCAGACTATGCCGAGCAGGACCAGATAGATCGCCACGTTCTGGACAAACGTTTTTGCCTTTCCCCAACCATCGGCAGCCAGCTCCAGCCCGCTTCCCATGGCCACGATCCGAAACGACGTTACGACCAGTTCCCGCGTCAGAATCAGGATACAGACATAGGGGGAACACAGATGCATCCAGGTCAGACAGACCAGCGCCGAAAGCACCAGCAGTTTATCGGCCAGGGGGTCGAGAAATTTTCCGAATGTGGTTACAAGATTCCATTTTCGTGCAACCCACCCGTCCAGCTTGTCGGTACAGGATGCGGCAAGGTAGACCGCCAACGCCCACAGGGGACCGTTTGGCGCATCCACGTGCAGCAACAAGACCAAAAACAGCGGAATGAGCAGCATACGTACTACCGTGATCCGATTCGCAAGATTCATGGTGAACCGCTCTTTCCGGAGCGAAAGCGCCTTCCGCTCCTTTTTATCCTTATGATTGTATTATATAGGAATTCGGTTCCAATTACAATAGCAACTCGCACAAGACGGCTCATTATAAAATCGGATATATACTCCTCTTCCTGTTCGGTTTTTCACAAAATAGGGCGCTTTTTTCGCCCTTCCCTTCTACACGCAAGAGAAAATCAAAAAACAAATGGCAGGCGGGATCTCCCCGCCTGCCCGAAAAACGCATTCTACATGGACCAAAACACGAATTATGGCCTCAATGCCGAGTTTTGCAATTCGTTTTGCATGCCGATTTGAAAAACGCCTGCAAATCCCGCGCGGCCCGCCCTGTCCGCAATTCAAGAAGGGCTCCGCTCCGGCAACCCCAGTCCTTTTATCATTCTATTCGATACAGACCGTTCCGTAGAGATCGTAATCATCTGCGGCCGTCACCATGACTTCTACGAAGGAACCGATCTCACACTCTGCCTCGCTTTCGAAATAGACCCTGCCGTCCACCTCCGGCGCATCCCGATAACTGCGGCCGACAAAGCGATCGGCCTCCTCTTCATATTCCTCGACCAGAACGGTCAGCCGTCTGCCGACCCAGGTTTGATTGATCTCGGTAGAGATGAGGTTCTGACACAGCATGAGCAGATCGACCCGCCGCTGTTTTTCTTCCTCCGGAATCTGATCGGGGAACTCGGCCGCCGGCGTACCCTCCTCTGCGGAATAGGCAAAGCAGCCCATCCGATCAAAGCGCTGTTCCTTCACAAAGTCACACAGCGATTCAAACTGCTCTTCGCTCTCGCCGGGAAATCCGCAGATAAAGGTTGTGCGAACACAGGCATTCGGAAGCTTTTCCCGCACCCTGCGCAGCACATCCTCGATCTCTTTTCTGTCGCCGCGGCGATTCATCGCGGTTAAGATCCGGTCGTCGCAGTGCTGAAGCGGCAAATCGATATAGGGGAGCACCTTTTTGCTGGCGGCCATACAGTCGAGCAGACGATCGCTCACCCGATCCGGATAGGCATAGAGGATCCGGATCCATGCGATCCCCTCTACCCGCTCAAGCTCCTGAAGCAGCTCGACCAGACGGTTTTCTCCATATAGATCCTCGCCGTAACGGGTGGTGTCCTGCGCCACCAGCACCAGCTCGCGCACGCCGCCCTCAGCCAGAGCGCGCGCCTCCTGCAGCAGCTCCTCAATCGGTCTGCTGCGCAGCCGGCCGCGAATCAACGGGATCGCGCAGTAGGTGCAGAAATTATCGCATCCGTCTCCCAGCTTCAGATAGGCTGTGTAAAATGGGGTGGTCAGCAGACGGTCTCCTCCCAGCTCGACCTTCTCGATATCCGCATACCGTTCAAAGCCCTCGCCGCGGGCCGCCGATTCCACCGCTTCCACGATATCGTCGACGCTTCCGCCGCCCAGCACCACATCCACCTCGGGAATCTGCTCGCGGATCTGTTCGCGGTAGCGTTCGGCCAGACAGCCTGTTACCACGATACCGCGCAATCCCTCTTCCTTGAGCGCCGCCATCTCCAAAATGTGGTCGATCGCCTCCTGCTTGGCCGAGTCGATAAAGCCACAAGTGTTGATCACCGCAACCTGCGCCTCGGCCGTATCTCCCACCAGCTCGCAGCCTGCGTCGGCCAGCATTGCCAGCATACGCTCCGCTTCCACCTGGTTTTTGGGACAACCCAGCGAAATCATGGCCACTCGGGTGCTCATTCCAATTCCTCCCCTTTCAAACGCCGAACGACGTCTGAAACCTCTTCATAGGAGAAGCCATAACGCAGCAGACCGCGCACTGCCGCAGCGCGCTCTTTTCTGTTGCTCCAGTCCACTCCTGCATATTTCTTTTCGATTCTCAAAATCAGCGCGTCCTCGTCGGACGGGAGCTGTTCCAGAACCTGCTCGGCTAGCTCCCGTTCCACGCCCTTGGCCCGCAGCTCCTGAGCAACGCGCAGACGACCATAGCCCTTTCCCTCATGCAGCTTGTTTGCCAGTCGAAGGGCATACACCTCATCCTGCACGAAGCCAAGCCGCACAAAACGGTCGACCGTTTCGCGCGCCACCTCTTCGGAAATGCCTTTTTGCCGCAGCTTGCGTTCCAGTCCCTTACTGGAAGCGTCCTGCATCGCAAGGCTGGCAGCGGCGCTCTGTCGTGCTTTGAACCGCTCGGCGGCCGCAAGCAGTTCCTCCCTGATCTCCAAAGGGAGCTCATCACCCTTTACAAGTCCGAAGTCAGCCCAGTCGACCCCGTCGACCACACAGAAGGCTGCTCCATTCACCTCGATGCGAAGTCCCCCGTTTCGGAGCGCCGTCAGCCTTGTGATCACCGAACTCACTCAAAATCCTCCGCGGAGATGTCCAGCTTCTTCGATCCGCTCTGCCGCGCTGCCGTCTGTGGTTTTACCGGCTTTTCCGCATCCTCGGCGGCGGCCGGTCTGGCCGCGCTCACCGGTTTTGCGGCAGGCGCCGGCACGGCGGCCTCCTCCGGCTTTTCCGTTCCCGGCTTTTCGGAAACAATCGCCCGAATCTTCGCTTCGAGCTCATCCATGAGTTCCGGGTGCGCCTTTAAGTATTCTCTGGTGTTCTCCTTACCCTGCCCGAGACGCAGATCGCCATAGGAGAACCAGGAGCCGCTTTTGGCCATCACATCATATTTCACGCCAAGATCGATCAGCTCGCCTTCTCTCGAAATCCCCTGCCCATACAGAATGTCGAACTCGGCCTCGCGGAAGGGCGGAGCTACCTTGTTTTTCACGACCTTTGCACGTGTGCGGTTTCCCAAAACCTCCGTGCCCGACTTGATCTGTTCCACCCTGCGAACGTCGATGCGCACCGAAGAATAGAACTTGAGGGCGCGTCCGCCCGGAGTGACCTCGGGATTCCCATAGACCACGCCCACCTTCTCACGGAGCTGGTTGATAAAGATCGCCGCGCAGTTTGCCTTTGCCATGGTTCCGGCCAGCTTGCGCATGGCCTGCGACATCAGCCTTGCCTGCAATCCCACGTGCGTATCTCCCATTTCACCCTCGATCTCGGCGCGGGTGACAAGCGCCGCCACAGAGTCGACCACAACGATATCGATCGCGCCGCTGCGCACCAGCGTTTCCGTGATCTCAAGCGCCTGTTCGCCGCTGTCGGGCTGCGCCACCAGCAGCGAATCCACGTCAACTCCGAGTTGGGCGGCATAGACGGGATCAAGCGCATGCTCCACATCGATAAAGGCCGCTTCTCCGCCAGCCTTCTGCGCCTGTGCGACGCAGTGGAGCGCCAGTGTGGTTTTACCCGAGGATTCCGGCCCATAGATCTCGATGATGCGGCCGCGCGGAATGCCTCCGATGCCGAGCGCTACATCAAGCGCCAGGGAGCCGGTGGGGATCGCTCCCACATTCATGGCCACGTTCTCCCCCAGCTTCATCACGGCCCCTTTTCCAAACTGCTTTTCAATCTGCGCCAAGGCGTTTTTCAATGCCTCTTTTTTATCTGACATACTCTGCCTCCCCCCACGCGCCCCGATCGAAGCGCGCGCTTTTTTTGCATGATCCGTCAAAAGCAAGGTCCAAGCCTAAATAAAGAACTTTTGTTTGTTTTATTGTAACACATCGCCACCGGTTCGGCAAGGGGATTTCCCTGACAAATTTCTTTTTCTCAGCGCACCGATATCCGGAGGTTCCTCGGTTTTCCCTCATGCCGCGCTCCCAATTCAGTTCTCGGGGATCTCTCCCCGTGTAATCCGGTCGATCCCCGCATAGTCCGGCATCGTCTGGACTTTCTTAAGGCCCGCCGCTCGGAAGAGCGCGCTGACGGCCTCTCCCTGTCCTTGTCCATGCTCCACCAAAACGAGACCGCCCGGCGACACGCAGGAAATCCACTTTTCGGCAAGAGCTCTGTAAAAGAGCAACCCGTCTTCCCCTCCGAAGAGCGCCGTTTCCGGCTCATATCGCACCTCGCGCTGAAGACACGCCATATCCTCTTTCGTGAGATACGGCGGGTTGGAAATCAACATATCCCAGCGGCGTTCCCCGGTCGGTCCCTCCAAGAGGTCTGCCAAAACAAATTCCGCCTCCACCGAGAGCCGCTTCGCATTGTGTTTTGCCAACGCAAGCGCGTCCTCTGAAAGATCCAGTAGCGTGGGGCGACATCCAGTGTGAAGCGCCGCTGTGATCCCGATGCAGCCGGTGCCGCAGCCCGCGTCGAGCAGGGTACGGCAGGCGGGGTGCTCCCTTGCCCAACGGATCGCCTGAGTCACCAAAAGCTCGGTCTCAGGCCTCGGAATCAACGCCTGCGGCGAGCATAAAAAGGTCTCCCCGTAAAAATCCCACTGTCCAAGCAGGTATTGAAGCGGCTCTCCTTCCGCTCTGCGCAGCACGAGCCGGCGTGCCGCTTCTTCGACCTCCCCCGGCACCTCTTCCTGCGCTCCGAGCTGCAGCAGCTGATCAAGAGAGATCTCCCATGCGGCGCACAGCAGCATGCGCGCCTCCCGTTCCGGCATTTCGACTCCAAAACGGCGCAAGTGCTCTGCCAGTTCGGCACGAAGACGAAAGCTTACCACTTGTCGTCCTCCGGATTGCCGGTCAGCACCGGAAGCATGGAGGCGATCGCCACTTCGATCTGGCTGTCATCCGGCTCCTTGGTGGTCAGTCTCTGGATCCAAAGACCCGGCGCCGAGAGTGTGCGGGTGAGCCAGTTGTCGTATTTTCCCGCAAGGTAGATGAACTCATATGCCACGCCCACCACGAGCGGCAGCATGATCAGCTTGGTCGCCATACGCAGCAGCACACTGTCCCATGTGACGATGGGCAGCGAGAAGAAAAGCACGCTGACGATCATGGCAATGATCAGAAAACTGGTTCCGCAACGGGGATGGAACCGCGACATCTTGCGGACGTTTTCCACGGTCAGCTCCAGACCTGCCTCATAGGCGAAGATGGTCTTGTGCTCCGCCCCGTGGTATTCGAAGGTCCGTCGAATCTCCTCCATGTGTGAAATCGCCGCCACATAGATCAAAAACACCGCGATCTTGATCACACCTTCTGCCAAAGCGCGGCTCCAGGCGGGGATCCAGCCGCCGAGGAGTTTCACGGCGGCCGCCGGCAGCAACATAAAGATCGAAAGCGCCAGCACAACGCCCAGCACCCCCGCCACTGCGACGACAAGGTCCATCACAGACTTGCCGAAAACCTTGGAGAGCCAGAGTTCAAACTTGGTGGGCTCCTCCTCCAGGCCGGCCTTTTCGAAGGAATAGGTCAGCGTTTTATATCCAAGAGAGAGCGATTCAACCAAAGAGGCCATACCGCGCAGAATGGGCAGACGAAAGAGACGATAGCGCTGCCGGATACTGTGGTTTTCTTTCACCGTTGTCTCGATGGTCCCATCCGGCAGACGGAGCGCGATCGCGTGCTTTTTCGGGCCGCGCATCATGATTCCCTCATACAGCGCCTGCCCGCCGATCGAGGTTTTATGATTCTTTTGATTCATGTTTGCTCCCTTTCGTTGGAATCGGCGCGCAAGCGCTTGCACGCCGGATACAATTAACCAATTTATTATAGCAAACTCAACTCTCTCTTGCAAGACGAGTCCCGCTTTGATACAATAATCGAAAAAGAGTGCGAGAGACCGGCAGAGAGCTTTTTGCCCTGTCCCGCAGCCGGCTCCCCCAGGTTTTTGCCGAAAAATGCCCCCCTCTTTACAGAAGGGGAAAACAAAGGAGAGAATGCGTTATGAGAACCATCCGTCTTGGAAGAACCGGGATCGAGGCCAGCGCCATTGCATTCGGCTGCCTTCCCCTGCAGCGTCAGCCGATGGAGGATGTCACCCGCCTTCTTCGCAAAGCCTATGACAATGGAATCAATTACTATGATACGGCTCGGATGTATTCCGACAGCGAGGAGAAGATCGGGGTTGCCCTCTCCGATGTGAGAAACGAGATCTTCATCGCCACCAAATCACATCATTTTACGGCCCAAGGGGTGACCGAAGACCTCGAAACCAGCCTGCGTTTGCTCAAAACCGATCATGTGGATGTGCTTCAGGTTCACAATCCTCCGTTTTGCCCGAAGCCCGGCGGGGAGGATGGCGTGTATGATGCGATGCTGCGCGCCAAGCAGGAGGGCAAGATCCTGCATATCGGCATCACCAATCACCGCGAGCATATTGCCAGAGAGGCCATCGAAAGCGGTCTCTATGAAGTCCTTCAGTTCCCCTATGCCTACCTTTCGAGCGATTCCGAACTGCAGCTGCAAAAAGACTGCGTTGCGGCCGGCATGGGATTTGTTGCCATGAAGCCCTTTGGCGGCGGCGTGATCTGCGACGGCGGCGCGGTCTTCCACTTCTTCTCGCAGCATCCGGATGCGCTTCCGATCCTCGGCATGCAGCACATGCACGAGCTGGAAGAGATGCTCGGTTACTTAAAGAAGGCTCCCGACCCCGTGAAGGCCGAAGAGGTCATCGCTGCCGACCGCGCGGAGCTCAAAGGGAATTTCTGCAGAAACTGCGGATACTGTCTGCCCTGCCCCATGGGCATTCGGGTGGATATGGTCATGCGCAGCTATTACAACCTGCGCAGAATGCCTGTTTCCCAAATGATGACCGAGGACTGGAAGCAGATGATGGAGGACACCAAGCTCTGCATCGAGTGCGGACAGTGCGCCTCCCGCTGCCCGTATGAGCTCAATCCGCCCACCCGCATGCCGGAGCTGTACGACGATTATGTGGAGCACTGGAACAAGTTCCACGCAGTCCGCTGAAAAAACAGAAAACGGACTCCCGCGGCGCATCCTTCTGCGGGAGGATTCCCTGCACAAGCAATACAAAAGAGGAGGCGCGGCCGTGTCTCCTCTTTTATTCTTTATCGGCCAGTGCGGGTTTCGGGGCCCCCTGCGCCGTGCGGATCGCTTGCGGCAGCAAAACAATGCTGCTGCCAGCAAACAATCCCGCTGCGTGAGAACCCCGACTCTACGATGCGTAGGTAGCTTCTTTCTTTCTCATGTGATAGACTGACCCCGTAAGGAGGCGAGCATCATGGACAGATATGTGACCGGAGACGTGATCCGCAGGCTGCGCGAGAGCAAAAAAATGACGCAGGACGAACTCGCGGAAAAACTCTATGTCAGCAGCAAAGCGGTGAGCAAATGGGAAACAGGAAACGGGTATCCCGATATTAGCCTGCTCGAACCGTTGGCAAAAGCGCTCGATATTTCCGTGATCGAACTGCTGTCGGGCAATCATATTCAAAATCAAAACAAAACCGCCAACATGGCAAAGGGAAAACTGTATGTCTGCCCTGTCTGCGGTAATGTGATTCAGGCGACCGGTGAAGCCGTGATCAGCTGCTGCGGCATCACTCTGCCGCCGTTGGAATCGGAAGAGGCCGACGAAGATCACCAAATCCATGTGGAGATCGTGGAGGATGAATACTACGTTTCGATTTGCCATCCCATGACAAAGAACCATTTCATTTCCTTTCTGTCTGCGACGTCAGATATGGGAACCCAGCTTGTAAAGCTGTATCCGGAGGGGAGCGCCGAGGCGAGATTCAAGATCAACCGTGTGAAAACCCTCTATGCCTACTGTAACCGGCACGGGCTCTTTCGGCTGAAGCTGTAAAGAACGTCCGGCCCTGCACCGCTGGATTTCGGAGATTGATCTGCGCATACAGGTTGGTTGCACGGAAGGAGGCTTTCTCTGCCCATCGCACCGAGGACGACAACTGCATCAAGATCAAGCAAAAAGGGCTTTCACCGTTCTGCCGGATGAACCGGCAAAATCGTGAAAGCCCTTGCTTTCGTCTCTCCGGCCCGCATGCCGGATAGACCCGTTTCATTGATGAAAAGACAACGCCCTTTCTTTCGCACCCCGGAAAGGGGCTTGCAGCGGCTTTTTGAAGCGCTGCCAGACAGATGTCCATTTTAATCGTATATCAGCTTGGAAGTGTAGTAGATTGCAAGGCAAACCGCAAGAGCGCTCAGCCCGATCAATCCATAAAACAGGACATAGGCAGGGCGGACGATCAACGCTCCCCCCAGTGCCATCGCCGCGGCCGCCGCAAGGCAGGCCGGAACAACGCTTTCGTCCTTTCGGAAGAGCCTTTGCTCCCAAGCGCCGACGCGGAGCATCCCTTCTCCCTTTTTGCAACGCAGACATATCAGCAAAAAGCCCGCGCCGCACAGGGCAATAAACGCTCCCATCCAGAGCCGGTACGGGGCGAAAATCTCCCACAAAAGCATCCGGTCGGCCAAAAACAGCTGCGTTCCCGTGAACAGCAAAAAGGCGGAGGTCGGATAGAACCCATTGGCATAGATCCGCCGGATCAGGTAGACGACGCACACACCCGGCAGCAGCACATAGAGCAGCTTGATGGCGTCAAAATAGAAGAATTTCAGAATTAGTCCGCAAAACAGCGTAAACAGGCTCAGGAAAAGCCCTGTTCCGGGCGTGAGCAGCATGTTTGAAACATCCTTCTTCTTTGCGGAAAACGCCCAAACCCCCGAAAAAAGGGTGAACACCGCGCCGGCCATGGCAATCCAGGTTGCCCAGCGACTGAATAGCGGCAAACGATGCACATTGTTTCCCGCACGATAGAGAAAAACCAGCAGGAACCCGCCGGCAAAGGCCAGAGTGATATAAAGCGTCAACCGTGCCTCGGCCACGCTCTCTGCGGGCTTGCGATTGCCTTTGTTCCTGGCGTTCACCATACCCCAACTCCCTTTTTATAATCTCACTCAAGGGCTGCGGCTTCCCTATGGAAGAAGCAGCCCTTTTCTCAATTTGTCAATCGCCTGGACTTGAAGAAATCGATCGAAATTCTGTAAAATACCCTTCCGTCGGCAAACCGAATCATTTGTTTTTCTCGTCCACCGCTGCTTCAATTCCAAAGGAGATGATGCGGTGCGGCATGATAAGGCCGACATCTAGATTGAACACACACTGACAACGGCAGTTTTTCGGATCCTGCATTTCTCCGCGTCTCCTGCTTTTTGGATGTTATTCCAGGTTCCCTGTTTGGTATTGCAGCACCGCGATGGCAGCCGAGCCGGCTGTTTCGGTGCGCAAAATGCGCGGACCGAGTCCAATGCTCAGCAGCCCCATGGCACGGCACTTCTCCGCTTCCTCAGGCGAAATGCCGCCCTCAGGCCCGACCAAAACGCCGATCTCCGCAGCGTTCGCCGGAATCTGGGAAATCCCGCTCCCCTGCTGCTTTTCATAGAGCAGCAGGCCATATTCCATGGCCGAGAGGCGTACGACCGCATCTTCAAAGCGCAGCATCTCCTCCACAACAGGGATGACGCCGCGGCGCGACTGCTTGGCAGCCTCCTGTGCAATCAGCTGCCAGCGCCTTCTCTTCTTCTCCATTCCGGCAGCGTCAGGCCTTGAAATACAGCGCGACGAGAGCACCGGAACGATCGAAGCAACGCCGAGTTCTACCGATTTCTGAACAATGCTCTCCATTTTGTCTCCCTTGGGAAGGCATTGAAACAGCGTGATGCGGCAGGCGGATTCTCCCTCGCTTGGCCGACGCTCGAGCACCGAGAGCGCGACCTCGGTTTTCCCCACCCGCTCGATGCGGCACAGCAGATCAATGCCCGCTCCGTCACACAGGGTGAGGCGCTCTCCCTCCTCCATGCGAAGAGAAGCGGCAATATGGCGGGCGTCTTCCCCTGTCATCAAAACCGAGGAACCGGTCGCCTGCTCGGGAGAAATGAAGAATTTCGGCATGGCACACCTCTTCTATTTGGCGTCTTTTTGAATTCGGGAACGTGCACAGCTTCTGCTCTTTGCGCAATCCCGATTTGTGCAATCAGGCGGGACGGGTACAGCACAGCGCAACCCACTCTTCTTCTTCGTTGCACCGAAACCCCACAAAACCCTGCGCCTCGAGCGCTTTGCGGACTTCATTGGCACGCTCTTTGATGATCCCCGAGGCGATCAGCGTTCCGCCGGGGCTGAGAAATCCATAGAGCTCCTTTCGCATACCGACGATCACATCAGCCACGATATTTGCGAGCACGATCGTGTATCCGCCGCCCACCTGCTCTGCCAGCGCAGTATTCCCGGTCACATCCCCGCACAACAGGTGAAAGCGCGCGGGGTCGATCTTGTTTTTCTGTGCATTTTCCCCTGCGGTTTTCACGGAGTTCTCATCGATATCGACCGCCGTGACACTGTCGGCCCCCAGCAGCATGGCTGCAATCCCCAGGATTCCGCTGCCGCAGCCCATATCCAGCACCCGCGCTTCTTCAACCTTTAACCGCTCGAGCTGAAGAAGGCAGAGCTTTGTTGTGTGATGGGTCCCCGTGCCGAAGGAAGAGGCGGGGTCGATCTCCAAAACGATCCTCCCCTCGGGATCGGCGAGCTCCTCCCAGGAGGGCTTGATGTAGAGCCGATCTCCCACACGGAAGGGCTTGAAATACTCTTTCCAGCTATTGGCCCAATCTTCCTCATCTACGCTGCTTTTGCGAAGAGAAAGCGGGCCGAAAAGCCCCTGCGTGTCGCTCCGACGAAGGCTCTCAAGCGCCTGCTCGATCTCGGCAAGCTGACGTTCTCCCTGTCCGTTTTCAGGCAGGTAAAAGGTAATGCTGGGTGCAGCGCCTTTGAGCTCAAGCAGCGTTTCTTCCACATAATCCCATCGGGTCTGCTCCCCGTTGAGAAACCGCTCGAACTCCAGCGGATCGTTCACTGCAAATCCGGTCACGCCGAGCTCCCCCAAAACCCCTGTCAGGACTTCAATGCCTGCGGAGGTGGTGGAAATACAAAGTTCAGAAAACCGCATGACCTCTCCTTTCTCCCATGGGAACAAAACCCGTCTGCGAGACTCCGCCGGGGTGGAGTCTCGCAGACAGAATTGGACCTTCTTTGTTACGCCACCACGATCATTCTCACAACGCCTGCCACGACATCCGTATAGATCCTGAAGGAGGAAAACTCCCGTTTGGCCTGCGCCAGGGTGATAAACCGTCCGGTCGTTTCGTTGTAGACCTGCACCGTCTTGGAGAGAGATGCGATACCGGAGTCGAGCTGCACCCGATCGGTCCCATCAAAGGCGTCGAGCGAAACCGAACCGCGGTTTTCAAGTCTGCAGTAGGCGCGGGCATACCCGCCGCTCACAGCAAGGCCGCCGTAGAGACCGTTGACGTTCAGGGCCACGCCGCCCTGTGCCGAGATGCTGACCTCGCTGACGCCGCCGCTGCCGGCTCCCTGATCGGTCCTCAGGGTGTAGAAGGTATCTTCGTCTTCCCCGTTGACCCCGATCACGCCGTAGACAAAGGCGTTGCCGGTCGCATTCTGCAGCACCATGGCGCGCACGGTTCCGGTCGAATCGGTCGCCGTGTAGAGAATCCTTCCGGAGGGGATCTCCTGCATCGTATCGAGAATTTCATCGAGGTCGAATTTTCTGAACCCTGCGCTGCGTTCGGCGCACTCATAGAGCACGACGTCGGAGGCCACAGGCGTTCTTCCCAGCTTCATGGAGGAGATCGAGAAGGATTCCGCCGCAGCACGGTAGACAGGCTCCCGCAGCGACATTTTTCCGTCTGATGCAACCGAAACCTCTACATAGCGTTCCGACAGATCCGAGTAATCCCTGGCGGTCTCGCCGGAAATCTCATAGCCCGACCAGAGCTGCACGCGGGCGCTTGTCCCTCCGGCCGAAGAAACCAGGCCGCCCATCGCGGCGGAAACCTTCGAGGAGGGCACCACCTCCGCCGCCGTTCCGTCGGGGGCCAGCAGCACCGTAACCGTTGTTTTGTCAAAGGCGGAGAGATTCATCTCGCGATTATCGGAAATGGAGAAGGTATTCCCCAGAAGCGTAAAGCTCTGGGCGCGGGTTTTGCTGGGATATGCCGCTGAAATCACGCCGCTCAGGCGCAGATCGCTGACCAGGAATCTTCCCTGATCGGCGGAATAGGTCACCACGTCATTGGCGCGCAGAGCTGAGGCGTCGACCAGAAGCCCATTTTTATAGATGGGGGTCTGCCGCACAAGAGCTGCTTCGTAAAAGGCATGCAGCGGATGCTGCGAACCCGAATAATCGGCCTTGAGCACATACATCTCGCTCACAGCGCCGCTGACAGAGGCGGTAGCAATGTGGCTGAGCTTTCCGTTTTTATCGTAGCACACCTGCACCGTTGTGCCGGTGCGAAGATCCACATAGGCAGAACCATAGGGAGCGACTCCCCCGCGCAGTATGACCTCCGTTTCGGCCGGAATCAGGATCCGTCCACCCTCGGTTGTGGTGATGCCGTCGGCGTCGCGGGAGCGAATGGTCACGCTGACGCTGTCATACCGATAGGGGACAAACCCGCAGACCTTGCCGTCGCGCCCCGTCAGCAGCACGCCCCGGGAGCCCACCAAGGAGGCGGGCATGGTATTGACCGTGCTCATCTGAGTCTTTGCTCCGCCGATCGAAAGGCTGATGATCCCCTGTGCCAGAGAGAGATCGGTCTTCTCTGTGGCAAGCAGCGTGACGTTTTCCGTGCCGATCAGGCCCATGTGCAGCGAGAAGGGCTCTCCCTCTTTGTTCTCGGTGACAAGCAGGTTGGCAAGCAGCCGCGCCGCATTGCCGCGGTTCATGGCGGAAGAGGCAGAGATGGTCATTCCGTCGGTCAGACCGATTTCAGCCGCCTTGGTCAGATAGTCAGCCGGCCAGAAGGAGCCGATATCCGCCTCCTGATAACCCAGCATGCGCAGGCAGATGGTGATCGCCTCGGCCTCGGTGATCGGGGTGTCGGGCCGGAAGGTCCCGTCCGGATAGCCGGTCAGCAAGTGACTCTCCCGCACCGCAACGTTGACATATCCGACCGCCCAGTGCCCGGTTTTCACATCGGGGAAAATGGTGTATCCGCGATAGAGCACCACCTTGTCTTCCGCTCCAAGGCTGAGCACGCCCAGCTTGGCAAACTGCGCACGGGTCAAGGGCGACGATGGACGGAAGTTCCCGTCTTCAAATCCTGAGACGATATTGAGCGCCGCAAGGGTTTCGGCGGCGGCACTGACCTCGTCGTCCTGAATATCAGAGAAAGCTGCCGCCGGCAGCAGCAAAAACAGTGCCGTGAGCAGAACGGCGCAAAGAGATACCGCCTGTTTTTTCATGGTTGTTTCCTCCTATTCTGCACGCAGAGCGTCAATGGGGTTGAGCTTCGAGGCGCGGTTTGCTGGATAGAAGCCGAAGAACATGCCGATCAGGACCGAAAAGGCGGCGGCTCCCAGTACCAGCGGAACCGATGGAAGCAAGATCATCTTGGTTTCCGTAAACAATATCCTTCCGAGGATCAGCGACAGGAAAGCCCCCACCGCAATGCCGACGATCCCGCCCATCAGGCTGATGGTACCGGCCTCGATCAAAAACTGTGAAATGATATCCAATCTGCGTGCGCCGATCGACTTGCGGATCCCGATCTCTCTGGTGCGTTCCGTAACCGACACCAGCATGATATTCATAATACCGATGCCACCGACGATGAGCGAGATCCCTGCAATACCCCCGCCCATCAGGGACATGGTGGTGATCTGTTCGTTGTAGAAATCGATATACTGGTTTTCGCTGGAGACCCACCATCCCCAATCGTTTCCGGTGATGCGCTTCATGCAATTCTGCATCTCGGCAAACACTTTTCCGGTCGAGTCTCCGTCTACCGCTTTGATGATAAACGAAGAGATGGCAGGACTGTTCATGAGCAGACGGTTGTTCGTATAGGGCACGAGAACCACGTTGTTTGCATAGTTCCCCACCCCCACTTTTTCTTCAAAAACTCCAACCACCGTGAACCGCTGTCCATTGATGCGGATCGACCGGCCGACAGGGTCCGCATAATTGAAGAGATCGTCTTTGACCTTGCTGCCGATTACGGCAACGCGGTCTGCACTCAGCACATTGTCGTGGGTGAACATGCTCCCCCGCAGAATTGCATAGTTGGAGCAGATGTGAAAGGACTCGCTGCCAAGCAGGATCCGGCAATTGGATTTCTTGTCTTGCTGCCGCACCTCCGTATAGGTTGAAAGATTCGGTGTGTACGCCTCAATGTATTCGTTCAGTTCCAGCGACGTCTCGTAGATCTCTTTCGAAATGTCGCGCTGATCCATGTAGTATTCCACAGTGACCGTGTTGGTCCCCATCTCTTCAAAGCTCATCATGAACTGCTTTTTGACTCCCGAAACCAACGTCACCAACGTGATCACGGCCGCAAGTCCGATGATGATGCCGAGCATGGTCAGAAAGCTGCGCCCCTTGTTGTTCCGGATGGATTTGATCGCCATGGAAAAAGACTGCCCGAGCTTCATTTCGCCGCACCCCCTTCCAGCTTTCCACGCTGCTGCTCATGGACGTGATCCCGAATGATTTTCCCATCGCGCAATTCGATGATACGGTGCGCATATTCAGCCGTTTCAGGATCGTGTGTGATGAGAATCACCGTAGTTCCCTTTCGATTGAGGGAGGCGAGCAGCTCCATGATCTCGATCGAGGCGCGCGTGTCAAGATTTCCGGTGGGCTCGTCGGCCATCACGATCGGCGGCTCGGTTGAAATCGCACGCGCAATGGCGACCCGCTGCTGCTGACCGCCCGACAGCTCGGAGGGGCGGTGATGAATCCGGTTTTCCAGCCCCACCATGGAAAGGGCTTCTATCGCCATCTTCCGCCGTTTTGCCCGACCGATATTGCGGTAGACGAGCGGCAGTTCCACATTCTCCAGCGCCGACAGGTCCTTGATCAGGTTGTATCCCTGGAAGATGAAGCCGATGGCAAGGCTTCGAATACGAGCAAGCTGGTTATCGTTCAGCTTCGACACGTCGGAATCGCCAAGATAATACCCACCGGCCGTCGGCACGTCGAGGCAGCCCATAATGTTCATCATAGTCGATTTCCCGGAACCCGAGGTGCCGAGCACGGCAAGAAACTCTCCACGGTCGACTGTAAGCGACACGCCGTTGAGGGCACGCACCTCATTTTCTTCTCCCGGGTGATAGACCTTATAGATCTGTTTCATTGTAATGAGCGCCATGTCAGCCCCCTCTTAATAGTACATCCCGTATGGATTCGTCTCCACAGCAGTTGTGGCGACCTCGTCTCCTTCCGAGAGCCCTTGGACAATTTCAATCTGAAATGCGTCTGAAGCGCCGGTTTCCACCATAACGGCCGAAAATCCTTCCGGGAGCTGGGCTGCGGTGACCTCGTCGAGCTCTGCCGGCGTATGCCACTCCTGCACCTCACGCACAAAGCAAACTGTGCCGTTTTCCACATATTTCACGGCATTGGAGGGAACGACAAGACAGTCTTCCACCCGATTGGTGGTGATCTCAAAGTCCAGCCACATACCGCTCATGAGCCCCTGTGCATTGAGGATTTCGATTTTTGCGGGGAAGGTCGACATGCCGGTTCCCACCTTTGCCTGAAGGGAAACGCTGGACAGGATGCCATCGTAAACCGCTCCGCCGTCGTAGGTCGCGCTGACCTTGACCGGCATGCCGGGCACCAACGAGGAAACATACATTTCGTCCACTTCAACATCCATCATCATCCGGCTCAGATCGGCCACCGATACGACCGCATTGCCGCCGCCCGTCAACACATCGCCCTCCATGATGTTGACGGCGACCACCTGTCCGGCGATCTCGGCCGTCGGAGCATAGTACTGATACTGCTCAGCAACGGTATCGTAGTTCTTCCGGGCATTATCCAGCAGCTTCAGTTCCTCAGCCAATCTGCCGTCCAAATCCTCGTTTCGAATGGTGAAAAGCTGATCGCCTCCATGGAAGGAGTAGTAATCCCGCATGGCGACCGACGTGATCTCTCCCGAGGTCCCTGCCTTGATGTATTCTTCCTTCAGGTAGGCCAGCGTCGAGGACTCTGCCGGCGGAACGTCACCGTTTGCCGTATGGATCACAGCGGTTGCCATCATTCCCTTGGTCAGGATTCCCGGATTGTCGAGCTGGAGCTCCACCTCGAACAGCATGGCGCCCTCATCCGTGATTTTGGAAATTCGCTCCACGCGGCTGACGGTACCGCTGAGCAATGACATGCTGGTGGGGATCGAAATCTCTGCGCTCTGCCCCACATAAACGTCGTTGATGTAAGCAATGCTGTAGTAAGAGGTCAGAGTCATTTTCGAATCGTCCACCAGGGTGCCGAGAATCTCTCCCTTGGAGACCTGCTGCCCCTTGACGCAATTGACCTCGAGCGTTTTGCCCGAGAACGGGGCCCGCGCATCCTGAGCGGCGATCTCCTCCCGCACAAGCTGCAGATTCTTGTTGGCCTGCTTGAGACTGCTCTCGTATTCGCTCAGGCTTCGGGTGATCTCTTCGTCGTTGACCGTGAAGAGGGGCTGTCCCACTTCGACATGATCTCCAACCGCGACGAACACCTTGATGACCTCTCCTTTGGCAAGTCCCGGCACATCCTGCTTCTCCTGTGCCGTAACCGAGCCGGAGCCCTGAACCTTGCTTTCAATCGTCCCGTAGGTGGCCGTAGCCGTCATCATTTCAGGCGGCGGCTCCTTCTTGAAAAACAGTGTGTAGACGACGAATACGACAGCCGCTATGACGGCGGCAAGCAATCCCCACAAGATGATGCGCTTGACGTTTTTCCCCAGCTTTCCCTTCTTTTCCGGAGCAAACGTCAGGGTCTCTTCCAGTGTGGATTGCTCAAACTGTTCTTGCACAGCCGCAGAGGACTCGTTCATCGGGTCCTTTACAGGTGTTTGCTGCATGGTTGTTCCTCCTTTAATGGTAGACGATGAAACCCAACGTCTCGTTGAAGTCTATCGAAAAAGAGACGCGGCCGTGCCGCACCTATTATCAATAATAGACGCAGAAATTCACCTGAAAGTTTCAGCACAATACAAATTCGTTCTGCCTGAAGCTTTTACATTTTTTTCGATTTGTAGGAAAAATCCCCGTGATTTATCAAAAAAGCTTAAAGAAGTCCTTCGAGTTCCCTGACTTTCCCTGCAAAGAGAGCGAGCGCATCGGCAACCGGTTTTTCCGTTGCAAGGTCTGCTCCCGCTTCGCGCAGCGCATCGAGAGGGGGAACACTGTCTCCCCGAGAAAGAAAACGCAGATATTCCGGCGCGCCGCCTTTCAGGATCCGCTCCGACAGCATCTGCGCCGCAGCAAATCCAGTGGCATATTGATAGACATAAAAATCATAATAGAAATGCGGGATCCGTGACCACTCTCTGCTGATCTGCTCATCAATCACCACACCGCTCCCAAAATAGTCGGCGCAGAGATTTCGATAGAGTTCATCCAGAAGATCCGGGGTCAGGCTGCCTCCCTGCTCCACGATCTCATGTGTTTTGAGCTCGAATTCGGCAAACATGGTCTGGCGGAACAGGGTGGCGCGGAACTGCTCGAGCGCGCTGTTTGCCAGATAGGCCAGCTTCTTCACGTCGCCCTGCGCGCAGCGCTCCAGATGCCGCAGCAGCAGCGCCTCGTTGACCGTGGAGGCAACCTCCGCCACAAAGATGCTGTAGTTTCGGTAGATGGGCCGCTGCGCCTGATTGGAAAAATAGGAGTGCATGGCATGCCCCAGCTCGTGCGCCAACGTAAAGGCGGACTCCAGGTTGTTCTGGAAGTTGAGGAGCACAAAGGGGTGACAGGTCGGGGTGCCATTGGAATAGGCCCCGCTGCGTTTTCCGGTATTTTCATACACGTCGATCCAGCCCTCGTCCTTGGCGCGGCAGAGAAGACCGGCATATTCCTCGCCCAGCGGGGCAAGCGCCTCCTTCACCAACTCAAAAGCCTGCTCATAGGAAATCTCGCCATAGGGGTTTTCCACCACGGGAACGTAGAGATCATACATGTGCAGCGCATCGACCCCGAGGGCTTTTTTGCGAAGCTCCATATAGGAATAGAACGAGGGAAAGGCCCCGTGCACCGCCTGAATCAGGCTGTGATAGACCTCTTTGGGGATTTGGTTGCCAAACAGGCACATCTCCAGGCAGCTCTCGTATCCGCGAGCCTGCTTGTAGAATTTGTTTTTGCGCTCGTGAGCGTTGAGCAGCGCCGCCAGAGTGTTTCTGTGCTCCCGATAGACTGCATAGAGTTTTTCGAAGGCCTCTTTTCGCACCCGCCTGTCGGCAGACTCCATAAAGTGCAGATACCTACCGTGGGTCAGGGGGATCTCACGGCCCTTCTCGTCGGTCACGGTGCCGAAGCTCATGTCTGCGTCGTTGAGCATCGAGAAGATCTCCCCTGCGCTGCCCGCCATCTCTCCGCTCAGGGAGAGAAGCCGCTCTTCCCGCTCGGGCAGAATATGCTCCTTTTGACGCAGCACATCCATGAGAGCCTTGCGATAGGGCGCAAGTGCCGGCTCATGGTCGAGCATTTGCACCAGCTCGTCCCCCAGAGAAAGTAGCT
This sequence comes from Clostridia bacterium, assembly GCA_017427525.1. Taxonomy (GTDB): domain Bacteria; phylum Bacillota; class Clostridia; order Oscillospirales; family Feifaniaceae; genus Galloscillospira. The sequence goes on along the minus strand of JAFRSP010000021.1, from coordinate 4,155 downwards.
CCGGCGTGGCAAACGCCGTAGCCGCAGAGAGTTCAACACCGATTGCCGAAACCTGCCCCATATAGCCCTGATATCGCGCGTTTGCCGTATCCTGGTCGCTCTTCAGCGCGGCATAGCTCCCGATGTTCCCTGCCAGCTCTTCAACCTGTTCGGTCAGTTCCAGGTAAGCAAGCAGCATCTTGGGGTCGTGCAGCTTTCCCTGGAAAGCTGCAAACTCTTTTCCCATTTCTTTCAGGCGATCGAGCGCGCTGAGAAAGCCTTCGTCCTTCTCAAAAATATCCTGTGTGTGCCACTGGTAGGCGGGATCCGCCTCTTCTCTCGTCGGAATTTGAATCCGGTCTGACATGTTGTTTTGCACTCCTTAAAAGACCATCTCCGGATGCTCTGCGCACACTGCCCCTCTGGCAATCGGTGCACAGCCGAAGAATTTCTCGCAGAGTTCCGAAAGCTCGTCGAGCGCCGCTTCCACCTGGGAGGACAGGAAGGTAAAACCATCGATCGGGAAAAAGACATCTGTGGTATCCCGCTCGATCTTGCTGATATCGCTCTGCCGCCAGATCCAGCGGCGGGTGCCGACGATGTTTCCGTTGGCATAGATCAGCTCACCCACGTCGGGTTGCTCGTCCTGCTCCGCGCCGAAGGGCCGGAAAATATCGCCTTCTCTTGCGAAACGGACCTCTTCGTCAAGCGCCTGCAGCGGATGCGCGCCAAGCGGCAGCAGATATTTGAGCGAAATGGCGTTTCCCAGATCCACAATCGGATTGATATGGGGCATTCCCTTGCCCTTTTCAATGCGGGAGGCCAGCGCCTCAATGGAGGGCATAAACTTGTTGGGGTTCATACCGAGCTCACTGAAAGCTCCCCTGAAGGGCAGAATGGAGGGATGCTCTTTCACCTTGGAACCTGCAAGCTTTGCGTGGATCTCTTCAACGCAGGCATCCAAAAACGCTGTAATCTCGGGATAGTCTTTGGTGTTGTCGATTCCCTTGACCACCAATGCGCCGATATAGACCTCCGGCAGCTTTTCAAACACTTCGGGCTGAATGCGAAAACTCATGACAAACTCCTCCTGTAAAATATTATTTTCATTGTTCTTTGTTCTTTCCAGACGATCAGGGTATTCTCCGGGAAGCTATGGCTTGCCGGCCTTTTCGGTCAGATGGAACGGATCTGGTCCTCCGCTCGCTTTACCACATTGAAAAACGCCGCGGAATCCCTTGGATAGCCCGCCCGGATCGACTCATAATCGAAATGGGGCGTGACCGCCTTTTCCTTTGCAAGCTTGGCTGAAAGCAGTTTGAGCTCCAGCTCACAGAGCTGCTGCGCGGCATTCCCCGCTTCCAAAAAGGTGATTTCCGGCAGGGAAAACAGACCCTGTAAATGCTCGGGATCCGCCTTGGTCAAAAGGCGGAAGACCTTATAGAGTCCAAACCCGAGATATTGCTGCGCGCAGCCGGCGAATTCCCGAAAACGCTCCTGTTCCATCAGTCCAAAGAGCACGTTGACCGCACTGAGCGTCAGATTTTTCCCCAGGGCCGCAGACAGGCTTCTTCCGCGAAGAGAATTCTCAGCCTCTTTGTGCACGTCGGGGAGGACTTCGCCAGGACGTCTTTCGCTGGAGAGGCCCAGCAGATAGTCCGTCGAAACCCCATAAAACGCCGCAACCTTGCACAGAAAATCGAGGCCCGGCTCCCGTACTCCTTTTTCATAATGGCTCATCAGAGCCTGGGATACTCCAAGCTCGCTCGCCACAGCCTTTTGACTGAGCCCTCGCTCCTTGCGCAGCAGAGAAAGAACGCGGGGGAATTCCTTATTCATCCGTATTCCTCCGAATCAAAAAATCTGATTGCCATAAATTCTACTGATTGTAATATTATACATGAGATGGCGATTGTTGTAAAGCGCTCACCGGAAAAGTTTCTTTGTCTCGTTGATTTCGCCTTCCCCTCTTGCAAGTTTTGGCCTGATCGAGTAAAATAATGAAAGAAACGGGCTTTGACGTTTCGTTTTTCAACGTTATCCTGCCGGATGTCGGCGCGAAATCCACAGTTTACCCTAATGAAATACATCCCACGAAAGGAGACCCTACATGTCTGATAAGAAATTTATGATCGAAACCTCTGCACGCCATCTCCACGTCACCAGAGCTGACCTCGATATCCTGTACGGCCCCGGTTATCAGCTCACCAACAAGAAAGATCTCTCTCAGCCCGGCCAGTTTGCCAGCGCCGAGAAGGTCACCGTGGTCGGACCGAAGGGCGAAATGAAGATGTCGATCCTGGGACCGGAGCGTTCCGCCACTCAGGTTGAAATCTCCCTGACCGACGCCCGTTCTCTGGGCCTTACTCCCCCTGTCCGCGAGTCCGGCGATCTGGACGGCACTCCCGGAGCCAAGCTGATCGGCCCCGCCGGTGAAGTCGAGATTAAGCAGGGCGTGATCGTCGCCAAGCGTCACATCCACTTCCACACCTCCGAAGCTCCCGCTTTCGGCGTGGTGGACAAGCAGATCGTCAGCGTCAAATACGAAGGCCCCCGCGGCGTGACCTTTGATGAGGTCGTCTGCCGTGTTGCCGACAACTACAAGCTGGCCATGCATATCGATACCGACGAGGCCAACGCCGCCGGCATCTCCGGCACGGTTGAGGGCTATATCGTCAAATAAGTTCTCCCTCTTTTTAAGAGAACCCTCTCTCAATCAAACTGCACCAAAAGGAAAAGCCTTTCCGTTTGGTGCAGTTTTTACATTCCTTTATTTCGCACAGTTTTTCTCAAAGCTTTTTTTAACTCTTTTGGGAATGGCGCAGCGGATTAGGCGATGCACCCATGCCTCTGGTAAAGCGTGTTCTCTTCCATACCTGAAAACAGGGCCCCCTCCATGCTTGCGTGATCAAATCAATCAGGCCGGACGCTGAAACGTCCGACCTGATCCTTTCTTTATGGAGCGCTTTCCCGCCGTCCCACCTATCCCAAAGTGAACCTGCTATTTCGCAACGGCGTGAATAAAATCTGCAATAAGCTGCGCTGTTTTATCCCACTGCTCCTCTTCAGAGATGGTTGCCGTCCCATCTTTCTCCTCTTCACCGTAGCTGCCAAATCCCGCGTGGTTACCCCCTTGGATCACCTCGATCTGAGCCGTATCGGGAAGCCGCTTCAGACCGCTTTCGTACCGACTGCGGTCAAGAACCCCATCCTGATCTCCAATGATCGAAAGCACCGGCAGATCACTCTTTGTCAAATCCCTTCCGGAGTATGCGCTGAGCAAAACCAAGCCCGAGATCCTGTCCAGATTTTTTGCAGCATAGGACGCGGCGGTTTTCCCGCCAAGCGTGTGTCCGCCGACAAACCAGGTGGTAATCTCCGGATACTGCTTCAAATAAATAGATGCGGCAGAGCGATCCAGAGAGGACAAATTGAGCGGCATCTCGGTCATGACACAGAATATACCCTGCTGCGCCAGGCGCTGCATCAGCGGCGCATAAGACTTATATTCCACACGAGAGGCCGGATAAAATATGAATCCCACCTTGCTCTCGGGAATGGGCGTAAAGGTATATGCTCCGTCGCCCCGCGTCGCCGTGACCGTATCGGTGCTGTTAAGCGCCGCCAGCGCCGTGCTGTTTGCCTTTTTGATGTCCCGAAGCTGAATATATCCAAATACCAAAAAAATGACAAACACCATGGCAATCAAACGCCGTGTAACGGTCCACGGGTTCTTTTGCATCGACGTCATTTTGATGCTGCTGGGTTTCGGAGCCTGTTTGGCCGATACCACTCCGGATCTCTTTTTTTTGCTCAATGTCGGCACCTCTTTATCCTGAAAGTTGATTGTATCCTGCAGTCTGACTGCCTCACGCAGTTTCCTTTCCCATTGGAACTAAAGTATACCATACCTCATTGCGTTCCACAAGAGGGAAAGCGAGCTTCTCCTTTCAGGTCAAACCCACAGCGTCTGAATATTGGTCTCCTTCCAAAATGAAAAAGAGCCGCACAGTTTCATAACTGTGCGACTCTTTTGTGTTGGCGCCGACTTATCTTTCCGGGCCGTCTCCAGCCAAGTATTGTCAGCACGAAGGAGCTTAACTACCGTGTTCGGAATGGGAACGGGTGGATCCTCCTCGTCATAGGCACCAACTGTCCCGAAGCTCTTCAGGGGTG
>JAFRSP010000020.1 GCA_017427525.1 Clostridia bacterium | reverse complement strand
TATGGAAAAATCAACTCGCTCAACGCTTCGGTCGCAGCGGGGATCGTGATGTATGAAGTGGTGCGTCAGCGCCGCAAAAGATAGCGGGAGGGTTGTTAGAGATGGATGAGAAAAACGGTTGGCAGGGCAAGAACCCTGTGGACACCTCCACGATCGAAAAGCAGCTCAACGAAGTGCTGCTCCAGCGCAGGCTGAAAAAGGATGTTGGCCAGCCGGAGTCCTCCGACTGGCCCCCCGAGGATTTCGACGATCCGGAGGAATCCTTAAAGCATCTGGAGAGCATGATGGGCTCCCGTGCGCGGGAGTGGGAGGAAGCAGGTTTTTTTCCGATGGAAAACGAGGCCCCCGCAGAGCAGCCCGAGCCCGAGAGAGAGACCGTCTCACAGGAAGAGGCGCCGCCCGCCGTCTCCGCCGAGGAGGCCGCAGAGCTCGAAGAGGCCTTTGCCCGCTTTAGAAAGCAGCTCCGCCGAAGCGAAGAGGAACAGCCGGAAAAGCCGGTGTCCCCTGAACCCGGGAAGCAGTCCCCAAGGCGGGGGAAGGCGCGGATCGACGAGGTGCGCACCTTCGTGCAGACCCGCTTTGAAGATCTTGAATTTGATTCTTTTGAAACGGCGGAGGAGCCGAATCAGCCCCAAAAGCCCTTTGTCGTCACGCTTCCGGATGAGGTATACCGGATCGGAATGCCAAAGGAGGCTCCGGAGCAGGAGGCGTTCCTGTCAGAGCAGGGCGAGGGGTCGGCTCCGGAGGATCAGGATGTCCCGGAGCCCTGCAGACCTGATCGGACGGCGCCCGAGGGAAGGCGGGTCCATAAGAAAAAATGGGGCTTTGGCCTCCGGAAACAAAAGGGGCTTTCCGCAGATTTGAAGGAAGCCGAACAGGAAACGCCCGAAGAGGAATTTGGGAAAAAGGCGGAAGAGCAGGAGCACCTCCCCCCGGAGCGCACCCCGCTCGAGGAGCTTGAGGCCGAAAGGTTGGAGGAGCAGGAGCACCCCTCCCCGGCACTCGACTTCAAGGAGCTTGACGCGGAGGAACTGAGAGTTCCTGTGCCTCTGTTCAAAGGGAGCGGGGAGGAGGAGCCAAAGGCCACTGAACCCGCGGCCGAAGTTGTCGAAGACGGGGGCTTCAAAACCATCAAGCTGGAATTTGTCGAACCCGAAGAAGAGAATTCGATGGGAAAAACCGTCGATTTTGAAGAGCGGGAAGCTGCGTCGTCCGAAGAATGGGAGTCTGGGGCGGTGGAATTCATTTCCGAAGAGGATGAGGAACAATTCTCCGAAGCCGAAGAAACGTCAGGGGAAGAGACTTTGGAACCAGAGGGCCTTGAAGAAAAAGCGGAAAATCCCGAGACCATCCCGGCGGCGGAGATTTCCGAAGACCTGCCTGAGAACCGGCCGGAAGAACGATTCGAAGAGCCGGAAGAGGAAGCGGCTCCGGCGATGCATCCCTATGACCGTTTGCCCGGCTCCGAGCCGGTTTCTCTCCTGAGAAAGCGCACGAAACGGGCGCGCGCGGCAGCAAGGCTGGCCTGGCTGCCGCTGCTGCTGCAGTTGCTCCCCCCGGTTTTTGCCCATTTTCCGAATCTTGTGCCGGTGCAGACCCTTGACCACAAGTGGATGGCCTTGCTTGCGGTGGGTGCGTTGGCGCTTCAGCTGCTGTTGAGCGCCGAGGTCTTCCGCGGGGCGCAGGAGGAGTGGAGCCGGAACCGACCCGCCTCCTGCACGTTGGTGCTGTTGGTCTGCCTGCTCACGCTGCTGCAGGCCACGGTCGACTCCTTCCGCGGCGGAGCCATTCTCTGCCTCTATCCGGCTTTGCTTCTGCAGCGCGCGCTCTGCAACCGTCGGGAACTGCTCGCCAAGGCGACGGCCGATGCGCGGCTGGTGCGCTCCTCCAAGAAAAAATGGGCGCCGGCCTTTTCCAAAGAATCGAACGATGGAGCTCTGCGCCGGATGCTGACTGCGCCGTGTGACGACGGTGAGTTTGAAGGCTTTTTCACCAAGTTTTTTGCTCCAAGCAGCGCCGACCGGATGGCGACAGCTCTGCTGTTCGGCGGAGTTCTTCTCGGTGCGGCGTTTCTCTGGCTCAATTCGCGTGCGCCGCAGCCGCTCCCGATGGCGACGGCCCTGCTCTGCGCCTTCTTTGTCGCGGCGCCCCTTCCCTTGTTTTACGCTTATGACGGCCCCTCTATCCGTCTTTCGAAGATTCTGCGGCGCAGAGGTGTCACGGTGGTCGGGGATCAGGGGGCAAAGGAATTGCAGGACGTCCATGAGATCCTGATGAACGACGAAGAATTCTTCGCCGGGCGCGGGCCCACTGTCGCCGGAGTCAAGCTCTACAACAAACACACGCTTGAGGAAGGCGTGCTGGCGGCGGCCAGCATTGCCCATACGCTCCGTCTGCCTTTGGAGCAGGCGCTGCTCTCCATGCTGGATCAGCGGGTCGACCGGCTGAAAAACCTCACCGAGGTCAAATATCTCGAGGGAGGGGGACTTTCGGCCATGGTCGGCGGCAGGGTGGCCCTCCTGGGAAACGCGCGGTTCATGCAGCAAAATCTGATTCCCACCCCGCGCGACAATGTTGCCGCTTCCATCGAAAAGAGCGGCCGGATCCCGCTCTATCTTGCCTTCGACAGCCGTTTGGCGGCAGTCTACTCCCTGGACTACCAGATGGACGCCGAGCAGTCGAATCTGCTCGCCAAGCTGACCGGCGCAGGAGTGGGGATCCGCCTGTCGACGCTCGACCCCCTCATGACCAGCGAAACAGCCGAATGGATTGCATCCCTCGAGCCCGGAAGCGTTCAGGTCATCACCCCGAGGGAAAGCCGTCTCCTCAGGGAGGAGACGGACCGGGATATCCCGCCGGCCGCCGTGTCGGTTTCGGAAAACCCGGCTTCGATGGTTTGGGGTCTTCTGGGGGCGTCCCAGCTTCGGATGGCCTCCCGCATCAATGAGGCGGTGGCCTCGTTGGCCGTTGCGGCGGGAGCGGCTCTCTGCGGTGTGCTGCTCCGTTCCGGGGCGACCTCCACGCTCGGGCTGCCGGGGCTTCTGCTCTTTGAGCTGGTCTGGCTGCTGCCGATCTGGTGCGTGACGTGGATCACAACGGGGATCGACAAGAGAAAGTAGCGAATCGACAAAAAGACTGCGCGGAGGCATGGAAAGATCCCATAGCCCGGCGTGCGGCAGTGGAATCGGGAATTTGAATTCCATGGGAGGAATCCAGGTGAACACAACAAAACGGATCGTCAGGAGGCTGCTCGGGCTTATGGTATGTCTTTTCACAGCGGCATGCTGCTGCCTCTTCACACTTGCGTGGGATGACGACAGCATGGTGCGGGTCGGGCTCTCCTACGGCAGCAGTGTGCAGCCGGCCTTTAACGTCCTGTCAGACAAGGGGTATCGCGTCGGCTATTTCGATGGAGACCGCTTTGTGGAGATGGGCAGACTTGGTACCCGATATGTCGCCTTCTGCAGAGATACGACGCTCTATACCAATGGGAGAACGGTTTCGACCGCCTCTTCTCAAGGGGCGACCGCCTTTAAGCCCTATCATCTTGAAGTGGAATATGATTTCGACTCGGTGGAAGAGGCGCTCTCCTTCATTGATGAGGTGCGGGACGCAGGATATAACGACGAGATTTTTCCCGTCTTCCGGCAGGGAGAATTTCGCGTACGCATCAACCACTATTCTGCCGAGCAATATGCCGAAGAGGATCGGGAGGCCATGTCGGAGTACCTGCCCTTTGGGTCTCTTTCGGTTGTCGGCCCCTCCCGGGACGTCATCACGGTACTCGATCTCAACGAGATCTCGATCGCCGCTCAGATCGTCCCTCCGAGCGGAACCTGGCCCGCCGTTCGTGCGATGGATGGCGGCGCGATGAAGCGGGGGCTCTATACTTACAACGGAGCCTTCGAGATGCGCCGTCTCAGCGGCGGGGATATCACATTCCTCAACACCCTTTCCCTTGCCGATTATCTCAAAGGCGTGCTCCCCTATGAGATGGACGGAGCCTGGCCGCTTGAGGCGCTGAAGGCGCAGGCGGTCTGCGCGCGTTCCTATCTTTTGAGCAATCTCAATAAGCACAAGGATTTCGATATTTGCAATACCACCCACTGCCAGGTATACTATGGAACTGCGAAAGAGACTGCGCGGGTGCGGCAGGCCGTGGAGGAAACGAGGGATGAAGTGCTCACCTACCAGGGGAAAACGGTCAGCGCCTTTTATTTCTCCTCGTCGGGAGGGTATACCGAATCTGCCCACAATGTCTGGGGCGGGGATACAGCGCCTTACTGCGCCGCCGTGCCCGACCCCTATGAGGATCAGGCTTCCATCACGCACTTTTCCAAAACGGTCACGCGTTCGGAGCTGACCAGCCTGATTTCCTCCTGGGGAACGGGAATCGATCGGGTGGCAGACTGCTATGTCTCCACCTATACCGAACCTGCCCACAATGTGTATGCGGTGACCTTTGTGGGAGAAAACGGGAAACGATATACCATCTCGGGCTGCGACAATGTGCGCATCAAGCTCTCGAGCCTTGTGAAGAGTCCGCGGTTTGATATCACCGGGGGAAGTCAGGGCGGCGAAACGCTCTATGCCGCAGGGGGAGAAAAGCTGCCGAGCGGCCCACTCACGGTGATCACGGGCTCCGACGAGCTGGTGGAGTCGCCTTCAAAACCCTATGTGATGACCGAGAACGGGCTGGTGCTGGCCAAGGGTTCTGCAAGCGGCGGAGGCGGAAGCTCCTTCACCTTTGCGGGCTCGGGTCTTGGGCACAATGTGGGGATGAGCCAGTTCGGAGCAAAGGGCATGGCCGAGCGGGATATGGATTACGAGGAGATTCTCCATCACTATTTTACCGATATCAGGATATCGAGTTTGTCTTAAGGCAGACTGAAATGAGGGACCAAGCGTGAAAACCAGTGATTTCTTCTATGAGCTGCCGGAGGAGCTGATCGCGCAGACTCCTCTGCCGCAGCGGGACGCTTCGCGACTTTTGGTGCTCGACAAGCGCACGGGGGAGACAAGGCACCGCCGGTTTCCCGATATTGTGGAAGAGCTCGACGCAGGAGATCTTCTCGTTCTCAATGATTCCCGTGTGATTCCTGCCCGCATCTTCGGGACAAGGGAGAGCGGCACGGCCCAGATCGAATTTCTGCTGCTGCGCGAGAAAGAGCTGGGACTCTGGGAGACCATGGTACGTCCCGGGAAGAAGGCGCGGCCCGGCACGGTTTTCAACTTCGGAGAGGGACTGACCGGCCAAGTGCTCGACACACTGGAAGGCGGTTTGCGGCTGGTCCGGTTCTCCTGGGAAGGGAATTTCTATGAGGTGCTCGACCGCATCGGGCAGATGCCGCTCCCGCCCTATATCCATGAAACACTCACCGAAAATGAGCGCTATCAAACGGTATATGCCACCCATCGCGGCTCAGCTGCGGCGCCGACGGCCGGACTCCACTTCACCGAGGAGCTGCTGGAAAAGGTGCAGCAAAAGGGGATCGGCGTGGCCCGGGTCACGCTGCACGTGGGGCTCGGAACCTTCCGTCCCGTCAAGGTCGAGGATGTGACCCAGCACCACATGCACTCCGAGTGGTGCTCGGTTTCCGAGAAGACGGCGGAGCTGGTTAACGAGACAAAGCGGAATGGAAACCGTGTGGTCTCGGTGGGAACCACCAGCTGCCGCACGTTGGAATCCATGGCAAAGGATGGGGTTCTGCAGGCCGGCAGCCGCGACACCGATATTTTCATCTATCCCCCTTATGAGTTTCAGATGGTCGACGCGCTCATCACCAACTTTCACCTCCCGGAATCCACGCTGCTGATGCTGGTGTCTGCTCTGGCGGGCAGGGAACATATTTTAGAGGCCTATCGCCAGGCCGTGGAGCTCCGATACCGCTTTTTCTCCTTCGGAGATGCGATGCTGATTCTGTAAAGGCAGATACCTTTTCGATGAGTTCGGCGCTTTTTGAAGAATCATATGCCGAACGATGGGTCCGCGCAGCGGACGGTAAGCGGGAGAGCTCTGTGTGAGACGCTGCAAAGCCTTTCTTTCAGCAGAGTGTGAAGAAAAAGTGCGGCTGATCTGCAGCGAAAAGAATTCGAGATAAAATCAAAGCGAAAAAAAGATGGCAGAAGCGAGGAGGCTTCTGCCGTCTTTTTGTGAAAAACAAGAGGAATCAATCGCTTGAAAGGATTTTAAAACTTGTGGGAAAAGGCGCACATCGTCTTCCGAATGACAAAGCGTTGATTGCAAAAGGATGGATCATTCGACGCGGAAACAGGCGATCATGCGTCCGTTTTTCTCCTTCAGCGCAGGCATTTCCCGCTTGCAGCGATCATCTGCATAGGGACAGCGGGTACTGAAGGGGCAGCCCATCGGCGGGTTCAGAGGGCTTGGGAGTTCCCCTGCGATGGGTTCGGGATGCTTTTGCTTCCCCTCGACGGGATCGGGAATCGGTACGGCGCTGAGCAGTGCAATGGAGTAAGGATGCATCGGATGCAGATAGAGCTCGTGGCTGTCGCCGATCTCCATGATGTGCCCGAGATACATCACGGCGATCCGGTTTGAGATGTGCTTGACCATGCTGAGGTCGTGGGCCACAAAGAGATATGAAAGGCCGCTTTCCTCCTGAATCTGCTTGAGCAGGTTGATGATCTGCGCCTGAATCGACACGTCGAGCGCCGAGATGGGCTCGTCGCAGATGATGAATTTCGGATCGAGGGCCAGAGTTCTGGCGATCGAGATACGCTGACGCTGCCCGCCTGAGAATTCGTGGGGATAGCGGCGGATGTGGTCGGGCTTGAGGCCCACGATGCGCAGGAGCTCCACAGCGCGCTGCTCCCGCTGCGCGTCATTCTGATAGAGTTCGTGGATGGTCATCGGTTCCTTGAGGATTTCGCCGATGGTCATGCGCGGGTCGAGAGAGGCATAGGGATCCTGAAAGATCATCTGCACGTCCTTGCGGAACTGCTTGAGCTTTGGTCCCTGAAGAGCAGTCACGTCCTGCCCGTCAAAATAGATTTTTCCGCCGGCCGGCTCGTAGAGTTTCACGATGGTGCGGCCCAGCGTAGACTTTCCACATCCGCTTTCGCCCACGAGGCCCAGCGTTTCGCCGCGGAAAATCTCGAGCGAGACCCCGTCGACCGCCTTGATGACCTTTTTCTGCGAAAAGAGGCCGCCTCCGGCATAGAAATAGGTTTTCAAATCTTCCACCTTGAGGATCACGTCGGCCGTGTTCATCCTTCGCTTCCCCCTTTCGCAAGCTCGTTGAGCCAGCAGGCGCTGCTGTGGGTGGGGGAGAGCTGGGTGTATTCCGGCATTTTGAGTTTGCAGATCTTCATGGCCTTCTCACACCGGTCGACAAAAGGACACCCGGCCGGGGGACTGAGCAGGTCGGGCGGGGACCCCTGGATAGGGGTGAGCTCGCTGTGCTCTTCTCGGGGATCGAAGATGCAGGAGAGCAGCCCCGCGGTGTAGGGATGGTTGGGGGAGTAGAAGATCTCCCGATCGGTGCCGGTTTCCACGATTTTTCCGCCGTACATGATGTGGATCCGATCGCACAGGCTTGCCACCACGCCGAGATCGTGCGTGATCAGGATCACGGAGGACTGCATCTGTTTGCTGACGGTGCGGATGAGCTCCAGCACCTGCGCCTGGATGGTCACGTCGAGCGCCGTCGTGGGCTCGTCGGCGATCATGAGCAGGGGATTGTTCGCCATGGCGATGGCGATGATGATCCTCTGCCGCATGCCGCCCGAAAATTCAAAGGGATACTGGCGGATGCGGGTTTCCGGAGAGGGGATCCCGACCAGCGCCATCAGCTCCAAGGCACGCTGCATGGCCTGCTGCTTGGTCAGATTGGTGTGGTTGAGGATCGGCTCGCAGAGCTGTTTGCCGATCCGCATGGTGGGGTTCAAAAAGGTCATGGGGTCCTGGAAGATCATCGACATCGAGCAGCCCCGCAGCTTTTTCATGGCGGCGAGGTACCCCTTTTTGTCCTCAAAATGGGTCGGGTTGATATCGACTCCCTGAAATTCCAGTTGATCGCAGCGGATCTCGGCGTTGTCTGTCAAAAGGCCCATGATCGAATACATCGTCACGGATTTTCCGCTGCCCGACTCTCCGACGATGCCGAGGATCTCCCCGCTTTTCACGTCGAAGGAAATACCGCGAACGGCATGCACCGTTCCCTGGTCGGTCTGGAAATCAACCGAGAGGTTTTTCACTGTCAGTAAGCTATCCATAGTGGGCACCTCAGCGCTTTCGCGGGTCGAGAGCTTCGTTGAGCCCGTCGCCGATAAAATTCAAGCTCAGCATGGTAAGGCTGATGGCGAGCACCGGCCACAGCATCTGGATGGGATGGCTCTGCAGCAGAGAGCGCGCCTCATTTGCCATGGAGCCCCAGCTCGACTGGGGGATGCTGATGCCGATGCCGACAAAGGCCAGAAAGGCCTCAGTGAAAATCGCCTCCGGCACCATGAGGGTCATATTGACCAGGATAGGGCCGATGCTGTTGGAGATCAGATGCTGAAAGAGGATCCGCCAGTGTCCGGCGCCCATCACACGGGCGGCCTGCGCATATTCCCGTTCCTTGAGGCTCAGCACCTGGGTTCGGACCTGGCGGGCCATCCCGATCCAGCCGCTCACCGAGATGGCGAGCAGCACCGAGAAGATGTTTGAGCCGAACACCAGCATGACCATAATGACATAGAGCATGCTTGGAATGGAATAGATGATATCGGCGAAGCGCATCAGCACCATGTCGAGACGGCCGCCGAAATAGCCGCACACGCCTCCGTAGATCACGCCGATAAACAGATTGATAAAGGCGGCGGCAAAGCCGACTGCAAGGGAAATCCGCGCCCCATACATGATTCTCACAAAGATATCGCGCCCAAATTTGTCGGTGCCGAGGGGATGTGCAGCGCAGGGGAGGACGTTGGTCATCGTAAGGTCCTGCTCATAGTAGCTGTAGGGCGAGAAGATCGGCACAAAGATGGCCAGAAGCAGCATGAACAGCAGGAAATACAAACTGATCAGCGCCAGTTTGTTTTTCCGAAAGTGCGCCCACGCATCCTGCAGATAGGTTTTGGACTCGACGGCGATGAATTCATTGTTCTTTTCGTCTTCGCTGAGGGGGGCAAAGAGATTGCGCCCCTGCTCTGACGTTACGGTTTGGTTCATGCAATTCCTGCCTTTCTCACTTCAGCCGCACACGCGGATCGATGGCGGCCGAGATCAGATCGGTCACGATTCCGGCGATGATGATGAAGGCGCCGTAGAGCACGGTGAGCGCCATGATAAAGGTATAGTCGCGGCTGGTCACGCTTTTTACGAACTCCGAGCCGATGCCGGGGATGGTGAACATGGTTTCCACAACGAAGGAGCCGGTCACCAGGGTCGCCAGCAACGGGCCCGCATAGGTGATTACCGGCAGAATGGCGTTCTTGAGCGCGTGGCGCAGCACGACGACAAGGGGATCGGTCCCCTTGCTTTTTGCCAGCGTGATGTAGTCCTGGCGAAGCTCCTCCGACAGGCCGGATCGAACCAGTCTTGAGATCATGGCAATGGGGGCGAAGGCCAAAGCAGTGGCTGGCATGATGTAATGCTTCCAGGTGGCGAGCCCGATCAGGGGGAGCCAACCCAGCTTCACGCCGAACACCAGCATCATCAGCAGCGCGACCAGAAAGCTCGGCACGCTGACGCCGATGGTGGCGAGAAAGGCCACGCCGGCATTGATCCAGGGCTGTTTGGAAAAGGCGGCGATGGCCCCCAGCGTGATGCCGACCACCATGGCGATGCAGAAGGCCACAAATCCCAGCGAGGCGGTATAGGGAAGGCCCTGTGCGATGATGTCGACCACCTTGGTGCCCTTGCGATTGAGTGAGGTGCCGAAATCACCGGTCAGGATATTCTTGAGGTATTTGAGATACTGCACATAGATCGGCTTATCCAGATCATACTGTGCGATCAGCCTGTCGCGGATTACGTCGGAAATCTGGCGCATCTCTCCGGCAAAGGGGGAGCCGGGGATCATGTGCATCATAAAAAAGGTAATGGTGGCGAGCGCAAACAGGGTGAGCAGGCCGAAGAGCAGACGTTTTGCGATGTATTTTGGCATGGCGTTCTCTCCTTGCGGTATCAGTGGGCAGGGCCCAAAAGATAGCGGTCGAGCCAGTCGGCGATCTCCTTCAGGCGACGGATGCGATGCCGCGGCTTGCCCGAGCGGGAGAGCTCGTGGTTTTCTCCCTCAAACAGGCACATGCGGCTGGGTACGCCGAAGTATTTCATAGCCTGGAACATCTCCACGCCCTGATCGATGGTGCAATCATAGTCACAGAGAGAGTGGATAAAGAGAATGGGGGTTTTCGCAAAGGGGGCGTAGCGATAGGGGGAGTGGAACCACAGCTTCTCGGTGTCGTTCCAGGGATCCCCGCCGGCCGCCTCACGGTCATAGGTGAATCCGATATCGCTGATGCAGAAGTCCATCACGAAATCCCCCACGCTCCGTTGGGAGGCGATGGCGGCAAAACGATCGGTATGGCCTTCGATCCAGTTGCACATAAAGCCGGCGTAGGAGCCGCCGGCCGCCGCAACGCGTTTCGGATCGATCTGGGGAAAGACCTCGAGAACATGGTCCATGAACTCCATCAGATCGTCATAGTCGATGGTGCCGTGTTTCCCGCGAATGTCGGCGAACTCCTCGCCTTTTCCCTCGCTGCCGCGCGGATTGCAGAAAAAGACAAAATATCCCTTGCCTGCAAACATCTGCATTTCGTGCACCATCACGCAGCCATAGGCGGCGCGCGGTCCGCCGTGGATCTCAAAAAGCGCGGGGTAGCGCTTGTTTTCGTCGAAGTCAAGGGGGCGGATTACCCAGCCGTCGATCGGCACGCCTGCGCTGTTGATAAAGGAGCAGGGCTCGATGGGGCTGATACGCTTGCCCGAGAGAAAGGCGCCGTTGGGGGCCACGATCTTTTCCGCCGCGCCGCCTTTGTAGGAACAGCGGTACAGATCGGTCATGCCGTCCTTTTCGGCGGCTGCGACAAAGAGACTCTCCGCTCCCGCGTCGAAAAACTGCACGCTTCCCCCTTCAAAGAAGGCCTGCTTTTCAATGGCGCCGGCTGAATCAATGGAGTAGAGCGCGGATTCAAAGCCCGAAAGTGCGACAAAGAAGACCTTGTCGCCCACGGTTTTGAAGGTGAAGCCGGAGCCATAGCAGAGATCGGTTGTCGCCGTGGCGCCGATGGCAAGACCGCCGTGTCTGCAGAGGAACGAGGAGGTCTTGGAGGCGATATCGTAGAGATAGAAATCACAGAGCTGGGTGTTGCCGTAGGCCTTGTTGTCAGAGAAGGTATAGAGCAGCTGGTTTCCGAGGAAGGCAGCGCGTCCCACCTTGCCGGCGCCCGGCGCCACAATACACGCGAGGGAACCCTTATCTGCGTCATAGAGGTAGAGCTCGCAGAGGGTATCCTGAATCAGATCCTGCCAGTCTCTGCCCACGATGGCGATCTGCGATCCGCAGATCTGATAGTGCTTCACATCGGTGGTCAGAGAGGTCACGGCGGTCAGGGAGGCGTCCGCTTCGGAGAACAGATACAAAACATTGCGCTTCCCCGCGACAAAGCCCTCTCCGTTTCTCCACAGAGGGGCCTCTTCGATCACATGATAGTCGAGTTCTTCCCTGCACACGTCCTCCGGCGTTACGGCAGGGTCGGGTGCGTTTTTATCGTAGACGGCCGTCACGGCATACACGCCTTCTCTGAATTTTTCCATGTGTGTGACCTCGCACGGAATGTCGAAGGCCTTGCTGCGTTCTCCGGTTTTGAGATTGATCCGGTAATACGGGGTTTTGGGGTTGTGGGGCTCTGATTTGTCGGATTCCTCATATTCGGCACGCACCAGCAGCAGATCGTCGCCGTCCCAGAGAAAGCTCTTGTCTTTGCCGTCGTGAGAAAGGGCGCGTTCCGCTTTTGCAGCGGTGTCGTAGAGGTTGATATTGGTCTTGTAGCAATTGTTTTCCCGATCGGATTCCGTGATCAGATAGGCGAGCTGCTTCCCGTTTGGGCTCAGCATCGGGCTGCTGAGGAATTTCAGCTTCGCAATGTCTTCCATCCTAATCTTTTCCATCGATGTTTCCCGCCTTTTTTGAATCGAATCGTCTTTGGGTGAGAATTGTCGGGGGATATCTCCGGAGCGCAGAGCCCCGGAGATATCCCCGAAAAAACCGGTATTTGAGCTTTGTCAGAGGGTGCTACTCGGCGATCGTGCTGTAACCGAAGAAGGGATCGATTCCGCAAAGGGTCATCCCCTGGATGCGGTCGGAGATGAGAATGGGGGTCATGTATTCAAACAGAGGAATGAGGTAAACGTTCTCCTCCACGAGATAGTCCTCCATCTCATGCATGGCTTTGATGTATGCGGCGTGGTCGCTGAGCTGCAGCGTATTGTCGCACATTTCGTCATACACGGGGTCGCTTACGGCTGCGACAACCTGGCCCTCGGTGGTCCAGAGCTTGAGCAGGCGGATGGCGTCGTCCGAGACGCTGTCGGCATAGCGGCAGATCTCAAAATCTCCCTGGTCGATCTGATCGTAGTACACGCCGTATTCCACGCTGTCGAGTTCAACTTCGATGCCGACGGCGGCCCAGAAGGCGTGGAGAAGGGTGGCCACATCGCCGTGGATGCTGTTGTTGCTGTACTTATAGTGGAGCTTGAGAGGATTGCTCTCATCGTAACCGGCCTTGGCAAGCAGCTCTTTGGCCTGGTCGGGGTCATAGACGAGGGTGTATCCGTCGGCGTCGCCCTCATCGCGGAACTCCGCCGTTTCGCCGGGGGCGCCGTGGGGGATATAGCCGTTGAGCGCGGGATAGTACTGCGCTCCCAGCACCTGAGAGATCGAATCCTTGTCGATGGCGAGGGCGAGGGCGCGGC
>JAFRSP010000001.1 GCA_017427525.1 Clostridia bacterium | reverse complement strand
TGAACGAAATACATTGACACCAAAAGACGTATCACGTGGTTCGGGACAAAAGGTGTGGTGGAGATGTGATAAAGGACATACTTATCAGCAAACAATTCACAAGAAGACCTCGAGGAATTTTGGATGCCCAGTGTGTTCTGGTCATCTTACAGTTGCTGGGATAAATGATTTTGCGACCTGCTATCCGGAGCTGGCAAAAGAATGGCATCCGACAAAAAACGGAAATCTTCTTCCTTCAGAGATTTCAAAAAAGAGCGGTAGAAAAGTCTGGTGGCAATGTGAATATGGTCATGAATGGCAAGCTGCTCCGCATGATAGAGCGACGGGTCATACGGGATGTCCGATTTGCAGACAGCGAAGACTGACCTCTTTCCCTGAACAGGCGTTGTATTATTATATTAAACAGCTTTACCCGGATACAATAAATAGGTACCGTGGCATTTTCAATAATGGTATGGAATTGGATATATATGTTCCTTCAATCCGTTTTGCAGTTGAGTTTGATGGCGCATTTTGGCATAACACAGAAGATGCTCACCGAAAAGAAAAGCTAAAATATGATATTTGCAGGGAGAACAGAATAACGCTCTTTCGGGTTAAGGAGTATACGGGGGAAAGTTGGAATGGCATCGCAGATGTCGTATACACACTACACAAGCGAAAGAATAAGAAAGAGTTACAGTTTGTTATCCAAGCCATCCTAGATTCTATAGACCGCGAATCAAATGCATTGACCAGACGAAATCCTATGCGTATTCACAGCTCCGTTATTGTTGACCTGGATCGTGATGCGAATGAAATCAGGGAGTTTTTAACTCCTATCCCGAATTCTCTTGTGGAGCTTAGACCTGATCTTGTAAAAGAATGGAATTATGAGAAAAATGGTAATCTTTGTCCTGATATGTTTGGCGTTAACTCCAACGATTATGTCTGGTGGAAATGCAAAGAATGTGGCCACGAGTGGAAAACGGCCATTATTCACCGCGGTGGAAAAAGAAATAGCGGTTGTCCAGAATGCGCAAAACAAATAAAAGGGAAAACATTTACAAAACGCAGAGTTGCGGAACGAGGCTCTTTAGCGGAAAAGAACCCTGAATTAGCGGCCGAATGGCATCCGTTCAAGAATGGAAATTTGACGCCTGAGGACATTACTGAAAAACGATTTGCTAATGTTTGGTGGAAATGCTCAAAATGCGGATATGAATGGGAAGCATCTCCGAATAACCGCAGTAAAGGAAGTGGCTGCCCATGTTGCAGTGGTCGTGTTCCAAAAGTGAGAGAAAATGATTTAAAGACTCTCTTCCCAAAGATTGCAAAGGAATGGAATTATAAAAGAAACGGTAATTTAAAACCGGAGGATTTTCTCTCAAAGAGTGGGAAAAAGGTATGGTGGAAGTGCAGCATTTGTGGGTACGAATGGGAAACCGAGATTCGTAACCGAACGAATGGACATGGTTGCCCAAGGTACAGGAGCCACACAAATAGCGATCAATTGCTCTTAAAAGGATTCAAATGAATTGTTTTATATTTCATCCTTATAAATTGCAGGGCCTACTCGATGGTAATTGTGTCTCTTCTCTGCACAACATAGGCTGTAGCTCCTGTGCCAAATCAATTTGTTTTCATATAATTTGAAACAGAAAGAAGGAGCGGATGCAATCCGCTCCTTCTTTCTTATTATCATACTGTCATAGCATATATCGCCAAATCAAGCCTTATTTGCCCTTGAATTCCGCCTGCTCTCCGCGGATGACGGCGGCAAGACCGGCCTTGGAGTCTTCCGTGGCAAAAACAATCGATGCGGCTTCCAGTTCAAACTTGCGGGCCTGCTCCAGATTGGCGGCGGTGGCCACGCGGACGCACTCCTTAAAATAACGCACGGCAACAGGGGCGGCGGTCGCCATCTTGCGGGCATAGAAAAGACCGACGTCGTTGACCGTTTCGTCCGAGACGACCTTGCTGACGATGCCCAGCTCATAGGCCTGGCGTCCGTTGAAGCCCTCATTGAGGAACATATAGTCCATGATCTTGTTGCGGCCGATCCAGATGGGCAGACGCAGGCTGCTCATGCCCCAGCTGCCGACCGTTCCATAGTAGATATCGCCGTCCTTGATATAGAAGCTCTCGCCGACAATGCGGATATCAAACGCGCTGAACACGGCAGTGGAGCCGCCGATGCAGCGGCCGCGGGCCGCGACGATGGTGGACTTGGGACAGTTGTCGATCCGCTCAACCAAACGGCCGCCGAGCACGGAGAAGGATTCCTTGATCTCCTCTTCTTCGCCGGCGAGGGACTTCTTGATATCGTCCGCATCGGCGCCCTGAGAGAAGTGCTCACCCGTGCTGCGCAGGAAGATGGTACGAACCTGATCGTTGGCCTCGAACACGTCAAGCACATCCAGCATTTCTACGATCAAGCGTTTGCTGAACGAGTTCTTGGGCGGGTTGGTCAGAGTGATGATCCCCACGTGACCGTCGATTTGAGTGGAAAGCAGGGTGTATTCCATATTGATTCACCTCATTGAATAAATATAATGATATAGCTATCATAGACATTTGAGACAGGAAATGTCAACAGTCTGCAGAAAATTCCGTGAATAACTGGAAAAAACGATTGACAAACATGTTAGCAACGTGTTAGAATCTGAACCATTATTTAGTAAAAACTGTGCGGGAAAAACAGAAAACTGGAGAGAAAACAATGAGTTCAGAGCAAAACCTAAAAAAGGTACTGGGCTTCAAAGAGGTTCTCAGTATCGCAATGGGTCAGACCATCGGTTCCGGTGTTATGGCAATGACGGGTATCGCCATTGGCATGACCGGACGCGGTGTTGTGCTGGCGTATATTTTATCTTCCGTCTTTGTTGTATTTATGAGCATCCCCACCATGATGATGGGCAGCGCGCTTCCTACCACAGGAGGAGCCTATCGCTACGCCAGCCGACTGGGGCACCCGGTCGCGGGACTGGTCTACATGCTGATTTATCTTGCCTATAATATCACGCTTGCGCTGTTTGCACTGTCCTTTGCCGACTATATGCAGTCGCTGATTCCGGGTGTGCCCTTCAAGCTCTGTGCCGCCGGGATCCTGACGCTGATGTATGTCACCAATCTTTTTGGGATGCAGTGGGCGGCAAAACTCCAGAATCTGATGGTCGTTGTGATGATCATCGCCTTTGCCGTGTTTATCGGAAACGGCATGCCGCAGGTGGATTTCTCCGCCTTTTCCAGTATGGAGCAGCTCGCTCCGAACGGATTTGTGACCCTGATCACCACCGCCGGACTTTTGACCTTTGCAACCGGCGGCGCCAATGTGGTCGCCAGCCTCGGAAGTGAGATGAAGAATCCAGGGCGGGATATCCCCCTGGGAATGGCAGTAGGCACCCTGGCAGTGGGTGTGATCTACGCCTTTATGGCGCTCATCGCTTCCGGCGTGCTGCCGGTAGAGCAGGTTGCCAACCAGAATCTGTCGGTTGTGGCCCGTGAGATTCTGTCGAAGCCCCTGTTTGTATTCTTCATTGTCGGCGGCGCCATGTTTGCCATTGCAACGACCCTGAACTCCACGATGAGCTGGGTCACCAAGCCTGTGATGGCCGCCTGTGCCGACGGTTGGTTCCCCAAGGGCCTGGCTGCGGTCAATGAAAAGTTCGGCACGCCTCACATTCTGCTGACCATCTTCTACTTTGTGGGCCTGATCCCGATTCTGCTGGATATCCCGCTTGGTATGCTGGGCACGCTGGGTTCGGGCATCTCCCTTTTCATGGCTTTGATCCCGATGACAAGCAGCTACTGGCTCCACAAGAAGTATCCGGAAGCCGCGGCCAAGGCGCCCTTCCGTCTGAAGCCCGGCACGGCGAAGGTCACCACCACCGTCGCCTTGATCCTGTGTGCGATTTAAAGCGTGCTGCTGTTCAGCACCCTGTCGACCGCGGGAATCATAGCTGCGATGCTCTATGCCGCCGCGGCGCTGGTCATCTCGATCGTGGCGTATAAAATCAAAAAGCCGGTACTCTACACCGGCGACGTCAAGGAAGACTTTGGGATTCAATAAAGAGAGGAGCATAAAGAATGCGGAAAGTAATCGACCTGTGCTTGGATCTGCCGCCGGATGCGGCCTATCTGACGCAAACCCTGAGCACCTTTTTCCTCAACCCCCACTATGCGGGGTATAAGGAGACCTATGCCGGCCCCATGGCGGAACAGATCGGTTTTACCGTTTCGGAACTGGAGCAGCTCGCTCTGGCAGAGGGACCTGACGGATTCAGAGAAAAAGTGTCGCTTGCCGCGAAGGAAAAGGCGCCCAAATTGGAAGACTTTATCCGGTATTTGGATGAGGTCGGCGTGGAATGGGGCGTGACCGTCGACAACGGACACGATAACCGCCGCACCGGCGAGATCGTGGCAAAGTACCCGGACCGGTTTAAGGGTTTTATCTTTTTAGACCCCAATCAGGGGATGGCGGCCGTCCGTGAGCTGGAGGTCTGCGTGAAGGAATACGGGCTGCACGCCCTGTATCTGACTGCCTTTCGGACCCGGCTTCCGGCCAACGACAAAAAGAATTATCCGCTGTATGCCAAGGCCTGTGAGCTTGGGATTCCCGTACATATCTACAGCAGCCTGAACCTGTCCACGGCCGTGCCGTACGATATCGGACATCCCCGCTACATCGATGAAGTGGCCCGTGATTTTCCGGAACTGAAAATCATGGCGGGTGTCAGCGGTTGGCCGTGGGTTCTGGAATTCCTGGCGCTGGCGTTTCGCCATAAGAATGTCTATTTGAATTTCGAAACGCATTCTCCGGCGAAGATCAATATGCGCGGCTCCGGCTACGAGCCCTATCTGTTCTATGGAGAAGACCGTCTGAGCGACCGCATCTGCTTTGCCTCCAACTGGTCTACCCAGAGCGTACCGGTAGGGGATCTGATTGCGCAGGTGGAGGCTCTGCCCTTCAGCGATCGCGCCAAAGAAAACATCCTCTATAACAATGCCGCCGCTTTTTATGCAGAATAATCTGTACCCGGGCCTTTCCCTTTGGAGAAAGAACGCATACGAACCAAAAACAGGGGAGCGCATGCCGTTCTGAAAGGCAGGAATCATGGGCAATTCAGAAGGCAGGGGAACCCGTATCGGCTTCTTTTACAATCGTGATGGAGCGGCGGCAAGGGGGATAATAAGCCATCGCCGATCAATCGGATTCCAATGTCAAAACCGGCTTCACAAATCGGGCCTTCGTTTGGGCGAAGGCCCGATTTTCATAAGACATGTCTGCGGATGAAAAGTTTTCGTTATCCGTTGACAAACAATGGGTTTGGGGATATAATGACACCGATACAGGGGAGCTGAACAGGCTGAGAGGAAGGTTACGCTTCGACCCTTACACCTGATGTAGGTAATGCTGCCGTAGGGAGTAAGAAAGAAACTTTTCACGGAGACGCTTCCCAGCGTTCTCCGTGTTTCTTTTTTGGGAATCGCAAAGGGCTGCTCTGCGCGGTGAGCCTTGCAAGAGGCTTCCGTGCGAGGTACGCGGCTTCGCAAATGGAGGCAGGCCGCTAAAATGCAGACGATCACACAGATTCTGTGATCCGATACAACACATGCAGAGCAGGGGGATCCTCTCTGCCGCGGTACGTTGGGGGCACCACCTTGTGCCGCGTAAGAAAAAAGTGCTGTGAAAACGAAAGGAGCAATTCTATGAAAACAGCATTGACGATCGCTGGCTCCGATTCCAGCGGAGGCGCCGGGATTCAGGCCGATATCAAGACCATGACGGCAAACGGCGTTTTTGCCATGAGCGCCGTCACGGCCCTGACCGCCCAGAACACCACCGGCGTTCAGGGGATTTTTGAGGTCTCGGCGGAATTTCTCGCAAAACAGATCGACAGCATTTTCAGCGACATCTGGCCGGATGCGGTCAAGATCGGAATGGTCTCTTCGATCGATCTCATTGAGACCATCGCGGAGCGGTTGACCTTCTATCGGGCAAAGAACATCGTGGTGGATCCCGTCATGGTGGCGACCAGCGGCTCCAAGCTGCTGAGCGACAATGCCGTGGACACGCTCAAGGCAAAGCTGCTGCCGCTGGCCACGGTTCTCACGCCCAACATTCCCGAGGCGGAAGTACTCTCCGGAATGCACATCACCAGCCCGGAGGATATGGTTGTCGCCGCGGAGAAAATCGGCAGACAGTACGGCTGCGCGGTGCTCTGCAAGGGAGGGCACCAGCTCAACGACGCAAATGACCTGCTCTGGCAGGAAAGCGGCTCCCGCTGGTTCTACGGAAAGCGGATCGACAATCCAAACACCCATGGCACCGGATGCACCCTGTCCAGTGCCATTGCTTCGAATCTCGCGAAGGGTTATGACCTTGAAACGGCCGTGGAGCGTTCCAAAGCCTATATCTCCGGTGCTCTGGCCGCCATGCTCGACCTTGGGAAGGGCTCCGGCCCGATGAACCACGCATTTGCCATCGGCGGCGAATTTGCCGGAGAGGAGCGTGGTCAGAAATGACGCCGACAGAACGCCTTCTTGCAGGAACCAAAGAGCTTTGGGCAAAATATCTGGAGCATCCCTTTGTGCAGGGCATTGCCGACGGAACGCTCGCGCACGAGAAGTTCCAGTATTATATGATTCAGGATTATCTCTACCTGATCGATTACGCCAAGGTCTTTGCCCTGGGCGCCGTGAAGGCGCGGGATCTGGAAGCCATGCAGCTGTTTGCCGGATACGTGGGGCGGATTTTTAACGGCGAGATGGATATTCACAAAACCTATATGAAGCGGCTGGGCATCTCGCTTTCCGACGTGGAGCAGACCAAAATCGCCCTCGACAACCGCTCCTATACGGCCTATATGCTGAGCGTCGCCTTCAACGAGGGCCCGGCGGAGATCGTCGCTTCCATCCTCTCCTGCGCCGTGAGCTATGAATACATTGCCCGGAACCTTTTGAAGCAACACCCCGATGCGGATCGGCATCCCTTCTATGGAGAGTGGGTCAGCGGCTATGCGAGCGAAGGGTATCACGAGGCGAACCTGAAGCTGATTGCCCTGATGGACCGGCTGGCGAAGGACTACACCGAAGAGCAGCTGCTGCACTTGGAAGAGATCTTCTATGAGTGCTCCCGCTATGAGATGGCCTTCTGGGATATGGCCTGGGAGGTGAAAGACTAAGTGCTGCGTTTTGAGCATGCCGTCTTTCAATATCCGGGAGAAGACTTCAATATCGTCGACGATCTGAGCTTTCATGTGGAGAAGGGGGAATTCGTCTCCATCATCGGCCCGTCGGGCTGCGGGAAGAGCACGATTTTCCGCCTGATCAATCAGCTTCTGCAATTAAAATCCGGTGAGATTCTGGTGAATGGAACCAATATTTCCGGGCAAAAAAACAGCTGCGGATATATGCCGCAGCAGGATCTTCTCTTTCCGTGGCGCAGCGTGGAGGAAAACCTCTGTCTGCCGATGGAACTGAGAGGGGATCTCACCAAGGAGGAAATGAAAGAGCGTGCGGCAGAGGCTTTGAGAAATGTGGGGCTTGAAAACCAGGGAGCAAAAAGACCGTCGGAGCTCTCCGGCGGTATGCGTCAGCGGGCCGCCTTTGCGCGTACCCTGCTCACAGGAGCGGAGCTCTTGCTGCTCGACGAACCCTTTTCGGCCTTAGACTACCTCACCCGCATCAGCATGCGGGAATGGCTGCTGCAGCAGTGGCAGCGGGAGCGCAAAACCGTGCTCTTCATCACGCACGATGTGGAAGAGGCGATCTACCTGTCCGGCAGAGTCTTGGTGGCTGAGCACATGCCGATCACCCAGCTGACCTCGATCCCGGTTCCGATCGATTACCCAAGGGGGAGAGAAACCCTGAAGCTGCCCGCCGTTTTGGAGTTGAAAGAGCAGTTGATCGAGAAGCTCAGGAGGGATGTGGCATGAAACGGATCAACAGGGCAAATCTCCCCGCCGCGATCCTGGTGTTTCTCATGCTGATGCTCTGGCAGGGACTCGCCATGGGGATGGATGCGGCATATATCCTTCCCTCGCCCTCTCAGGTGCTGCAGCGTCTCTGGGAGCTGCGGGGGCCGCTTCTCACGGCACATCTGCCCTCCACCATGCTGGTGGTGGGGATCGGGCTTTCCATCTCCATCGTGCTGGGGCTTGCCCTTGCGATTTTGATGGACTATAATCCCGTGGCGGAGAAAGCCCTCTATCCCATCGTAATCGCCTCACAGACCATTCCCACCACGGCGCTCGCTCCGCTTTTTGTTCTGTGGTTTGGCTACACGGTGTGGAGCAAGGTGCTGGTGACCGTGCTGATGACCTTTTTCCCGGTTACCATCACAGTCTTCGATGGATTCAAATCGGTTCGCACCGAGATGAAAGAGCTGATGTTTTCCTTCGGCGCATCGCCGTATCAGATTTTTCGGAAGCTGAAACTTCCTGCGGTTCTGCCTTATTTCTTTTCCGCGCTCAAAATGGCGATCCCTCTCTCTATCATCGGGGCGGCCATTGGAGAATGGCTGGGAGCGCAAAGCGGTCTCGGCTACTTCAGCCGCCGCATGATGACGCAGCTTGACGGAGCGGGTGTGTTTGCTCCGATTCTGCTGCTGTCGGTCGCAGCGATGCTGCTCGTGGGAATCGTATCGGCCATTGAGCGCAAAGTGGTTTTCTGGCGCAGTGAAATGTAAAACTGAACAAAGCTTCTGATCAATGAACCAAATGTATAAGGAGCATGCTTTATGAAACGAATTCTTTGTCTTGTACTGTCTCTGGTACTTCTCGCAGGGCTTCTGGTCGGCTGTGGAGAGAAGAAATCGGATGAAAACGAGCTTCGGGAAATCAACGTGGTGCTCGACTGGTATCCCAATGCCCTGCATGCCTTTCTCTACACCGCCATCGAGCGTGGTTATTTTGCCGACGAGGGGCTGGATGTAAAGATTCGGTTTCCCTCCAATGAAAACGACGCGCTGTCGCTGGTTTCCGCGGGCAGAGCAGAGATCGGGCTCTATTATGAACACGACATCATTCAGGTGGTTGCCAATCAGGGGGTGAAGGTCAAATCGATCGGCGCGGTGGTGCAGTCTCCGCTCAACATTATCCTCTCGCTCAAGGACAAGAATATCAATTCCCCGAAAGACCTGATCGGAAAAACCGTCGGCTACAGCGGCAACGCGCTGGGCGAGGCGTTTGTCAAGACCATGGTCAGCTATGTGGGAGAGGATCCCGAGGCGGTCAATCTCATCAATGTCGGGTTTGAACTCATGAGTTCCATGACCACCGACAATGTCGATGCCACCATCGGATGCATCGTCAACCACGAGGTGCCGCAGATGGAGGAAGAAGGCTTTGACGTCAACTATTTCATGGTCACCGATTACGGCATTCCGAACTACTATGAAGCGGTCTTCCTTGCGAACAACGAGATGATCGAAAACGAGCCGGAGGTTCTGGCCGGATTTCTCCGCGCTGCGGCAAAGGGCTTTGAGGATTTCAAAACCGATCCCGATGGTTGCCTAGAGATCCTTTTGGAGAATCAAAACGAGGAAAACTTCCCCTTGTCCCGCACTGTGGAGCAGAAATCCTGCGAGATTTTGCTTCCGCTGATGGAGTCGGCGGACGCCCCCTTCCTGAGTCAGACGGATGAAAACTGGCAGGAGAATATCAACTGGATGGTCGAAAACGGACTGATCGAGCAGCCTATCCCTGTTTCTGATGTTGTCGCGCAGATCGACTGGTAGCGTCTGTGCAGGTCGGTTGTCGAATAAATGATATGAACAGCATCGGCGCAGGAGCCTTGACCGGAATTCCTGCGCCGATTTTCTAACAGGCTTCGCGGGGAGAATAATGATAATCGGAATGGATCGGATGCATGGAGAAAATGATGAGAACGGACGAGATTCTTCAAAAAGAGAAGATAGAATATGAGATCCTCGAGAGGATAAGCCCATCCTGTCTGCATTGAACGCCGAAGGGTATTATCCCGTTGAAAAATCGGCGCCGACCTTTGTGCTGCAAAGGGCTTGATCGGCTGTACCACATCCCTGCGAAATGGGCGCATCGATTTTGACAAAATGAAAGCGATTTTCGGATTCGGCAAGCTGAAAATGGCAGATCGAAAAAAGATCAAATCGCAGACGGGGTATGATGTGGGGTCGATTCCCCTGGTGGGCCTAGGGCTCCCATGTTTGTTCGACAGGAAGCTGCTTCGTCACGACTATGTCTATGGCGGAACAGGGGACGAATTGAAGACCTTGAAAATCGCGCCGGAAGCGCTGTTAAAGGTCAATGAGATCATCGGGATGCTTGATTGATCATCCAAGATGCGATTGATTGCGCAGGTGGGAACGGTTTGTGCCGCTGCGAAGGCAATCGGGTGTGGAGATAACGGGAAAGCGCCTTTGTGCGGATCTCCCCTTACGGCAGGCTGAGGTTTTTCAGAAGAGACTCCGGAAGCGCTTGCAAAAACGAGAAAGATCGGGTAGGATAGAGAAAAAGCCGATGCAGGGCGAAAGGATTCAGGAGGTGCCATGATGCAGAGAGTGTATGATTTTTTGAAAAAAGCAGGAGTCTATTATCTTGCAACAGTCGAGGGGGATCAACCCCGTGTGCGTCCCTTCGGGACGATTGATCTGTATAAGGACGGGCTCTATATCCAGACCGGGCGCAAAAAGGACTGTTGGGTCCAGATGAATGCCAATGCAAAGGTAGAGCTTTGCGCCATGCTGGATGGAGACTGGATCCGCATTTGTGCCAAAGCTGTGGAAGATGAGGACATCGAAGCGCAAAAGCACATGCTGGAAGCCTATCCCAGCCTCGCCTCCATGTATCAGCCGGGTGATGGGAACACCTCGGTCCTCCGTCTGGTAGATGGCGTTGCCACAATTTATTCCTTTAAAAATCCGCCGGTTGAGATCAAGTTTTAAAGAAAAAGCGAAAGAGCCTGCTGCTTTAGCTGCAGGCTCTTCTGTTTGTTTATCTGTCGGGCCCCGTGTGAAAGACCTTATGTAGAGTTTTTCGGTTGCGATCGTTTTGTGGCCGCAGAGCGCTGCCCGTCGACCGCATGTCCCTGCAAACAGGGAGGGATGGTCAGAAAGGGGAGTGCGGTCGGCAGGGTGCAGGTCAGCCGTCCTTCTGATGAAGCGAGCCCTGCTGTTCCCGCTCGAAAAAATAAATCAACTGCTGGACAAATCCGGAAAAACCGGGGTAGCGCTCATAGGGGAACCCCTGTGGGAATTCCCGCGCCAGAACCCTGCGAATCCATACATCGCAGGGAAAGGCCTCCAGCTTGCACAGGCCGAAGAGCAGGATGCAGTCGGCGACCTTGGGGCCAACGCCGGGCAGAGTGAGCAGCCGCGCCCGCGCTTCCTCACAGTCCGCCTCCCGCAGCGATTCCCATGCCGCACAGTCCTGCGCAAAAAGCAAGGCGGTCTGCGCGACATAGCGGTCGCGGTAGCCGAGGCCCAGGCTTCGAAGCCGTGCCGTATCACACAGGGCCTCGGGGGAGGGAAAGGCGTAGAGCTGCCGCTCCACGGGGGATTGCTCCGGAGAAAGCGGCTGACCGAGCATGCGGCAAAGGTTGGCCAAAATCTTCTGGATCCGGGGGATATTGTTGTTCTGCGAGATTAGGAAGGAAACGGCGGTTTCAAAGAGCTCCTGGCGCAGGATACGGATGCCGTCTCCTGCGCGGGCAGCGCGGGAGAGATAGGCCTCCTCGCCGTCGGTCGCGACATGCCGCCCGATACAGGTCCAAAAGCCATCGTAATCTACATCCAGTGTGAGATATCTTTTCCAAAAGGGAAGCTGTGAGGCGGGGCAGGTCAAAAAGAGGGTGTTTTCCGCCTGACGGGCGGTGGCGGCATATTCGCCGGACTGCATCAGCCAGAAGGATGGGCCGAGCAGCTCCCAACGGAAGACCTGCCCGCTCAATGCGATTTTGTTGAGGTCGAAGTGCAGCAAAGGGAACGACATGGTTTGCATCGGATTCTGCCTCGCTTCGTTGATGTTGGGGTGGCAGGGCAGGGGGTCAATCCCCGGGGAGAACCGCTTATTCCTCTCCCGAAAGGCCCTCGAGCGAAATGAAGTGCACTTCGTTGCCGTGTTCCCGAAGAAGGGAGATCAAATCGTCGGCCTGTAGGTAGATGGTTGCAGTGTTCTCATTGGGATGTACGGAAATCATGTTGCCCCGATAAAAATCGTCGAAATAGACCGTCACAATGCGGGCTTCGTCGTTGAGAGCGCCGAATGGCGTCACCGAACCTTTGATAAGGCCCATGATCTCCATCAGGTCCTCCTCAGAGGCAAAGCTGAGCGGTTTGGCGCCGATTGCATGCTGGAAATCCCGGATCCGAACCTGCTGATGATCCCGCATGGTGAGAAGATAGTATCGGCTCTTTTTGCTGTCTCGCAGAAAGAGATTTTTTGCGCCCACTTCAGGGTTGGGAAGCTGCAGAGCGTCGGCCTCCTCCACCGTGAAAACGGGTGGATGCTCCACAGCTTCAAAGGCGACGTCTTTTTCCTTGAGATACGCATAAAGCTCTTGCTTGTTCATGGTCAACACATCCTTTGCATGATAAAAAGAGAACGGAAAGGCATGCGGCGAAGCGGAGAAAGCCCGTAAAAGAGGGCCGCCATGCGCACATCCCTTGCATAAGAGACTTGAAAAAACTGGGTGATTTGTGGTAGGATAGAACCAAGAAATGCTTTGTCTCTCTCCTGGGGGCGAGAGGCGCCTTAACTTTGTAAAGGAGGAATCTGCATGGAATATCGGACTCTGCGCGGAACGGATGAGAAGGTTTCGCTTCTCGGTTTCGGCTGCATGCGTCTTCCCCGGCTTGACCCCGACAAGCCGGAAATCGACTATGAGCTTGGGCAAAAGATGGTCGACTATGCATATGCACATGGGGTCAACTATTTCGACACGGCCTATCCCTATCACCAGGGATTGAGCGAACCCTTTATCGGGGCGGCGCTCAAAAAGTATCCCAGGGAAAGCTACAATCTCGTAACCAAGCTATTCATTCCTGCCCTCAAGGAAGAGAGCGATATCGACCGGATCTTCAATGAGCAGCTCGACCGCTGCAAGGTCGATTATTTTGACTTCTATCTGGCACACGCCCTCAATGCGGAGCGCTTTGAACTGATAGAGCGCCTGCACGTTTTTGAAAGGCTGAGCGAATTCAAGGCGCAGGGAAAGATTCGCCATATCGGATTCTCGTTTCATGACACGCCCGAGGTGCTTGAGCGCATTCTGGCCGCCCATGATTGGGAGTTTGCCCAGATCCAGCTCAACTATCTTGACTGGGAGCTTCAGAACGCCGAACGTCAATATGAGCTGATTGAGCAAAAGGGAATTCAGTGCACCATCATGGAGCCGGTGCGTGGCGGCATGCTTGCAGTTCTGACCCCGGAGGCCATCGAATGCTTCAAGCAGGCAGACCCGAACGCCAGCGCTGCAAGTTGGGCCATCCGTTTTGCGGCTTCCAAGAAAAACGTGCTGACCGTGCTTTCGGGCATGACGAATCTCGACCACGTTACCGACAATGTGAACACCATTGAGAATTTCCGTCCGCTCACCAAGGAGGATGAGGCAGTCATCGAATCGGCTCTTGCCGCTTACCGCAAGGCGGTCACCATTCCCTGCACTGGTTGCCGCTACTGCATGGATTGCCCGTCCGGAGTCGATATTCCGAAGGTGTTTGCCGCATATAATCGGTATGCTACCAGCCGCAGCCGAGCCATGTTCGATAAGCTCTATCTGGAGCTGGCCGAAGTGGAGCGCGCCGAAAGCTGTGTTGCATGCGGAAGTTGTCTGCCGAAGTGCCCGCAGCATATCGATATCCCAGCAAAGATGAAGGAGATCGTTGCTCTGGCCAAGGAAGGCTGATTGCTTCAGGAAACCGGGCAAGTGCAGAACAATTGAACTTCCCGCCGCACGAAGAGAATTCCTTCTCTTCGTGCGGTTTTTTCATGACAGATCCGGGCGGGAAGCGGGCGGTGGGGAAGAAGCTCTCCCCGCAGAACCTATGGTCAAGAAGTCCCTTTCTGTCAGGAAAGGGCATTCTAAGACCGGAGACAAAAACGGAGGCGACCCGATCCTAAAACACCCTTTGTTGCAAGAACCTATATGGGGATGGATTGAAAACGCAGCCTGTAAGAGGCATTGCACCGAAGCCTGCAGAGCAAACGGACCTGTGTTTTTAAACGCAATGATTGTGGAAAGAGTTATTCTTCCTCGGAGGAGGAAGTCTCGTCGGGATAGGGCTGCGCATCGAGGGAATTGATATGGCTGCGGGTTTCCTGCAGTTCGCGCAGGAGGGTTTCCATCATGGTACGCATCTGTTCGCTGTAGCGCTGTGTACCGGCCTGGATCTCTTGATACGAATTTGCCACGTCGTCAATCGACGCGGCCACCCGCGAGATCTCCTGCTGAAGCTGCTGGTGCACAAGCCGCGCAGTGTCTTGCGCAGCATTACGGATACGTTCGGATTCCTGCCGTGCATCGATCAGGGTCTGCCCAATCAGTGTAGACTCCTGTTCATAGCGCTGGGCGCGGTTTTCCAGTTCAGGGATTCTCTGTTCCAGCTCGGCAAGGCGGTTGCGCAGTTCCTCCTCTTCACGGGAGGCCCGCGCTTTTTCTTCAAAGTGCAGTCTTGCTTTTTCCATCAGTACGTCGTTGCCCGACTGGAGAGAAGCAAGCCGCTCCTGTTGCTTTGCGAGTTCCTCTGTCAGAGAATTGGTTTTGGAGCGAGCCTCATCGCGCTCACCGCGCAGAAGATCCCGTTCCTGTTCCACATGCTGGATTTTTTCCGCGAGCTCCGCATACCTTTGGCTGAGTTCTGCGATATAGCGGTTCACATCCTCCTTGCGAAACCCGTTCAAGCTGGTCCGAAACAGTCGCTTTTGCTCCAAAACATTCTTCACCCCTTCGTAAAGCGCATTTTATTCTGTGCTTTTCTAGTATAACAGAAAGAATGACAAAATGCAACGCGTTCCCGGAGAAGTCTCGTTTTCGCGGGAGAAAAGCAGGTTTTTCAGCGAAAAATAAATGAAAAGTAATTTACCTTTACAAAGCTTATATAAGGCTCAGCTGTTTGTTTGTGCCTGCAGCAAAGGTTTTGAGAACCGAAGCGTCAGGAAAAGGGGTTAAGTGCAGCCCAAAGCGTCCTCGAAATCAGCTGCAGACAGAAGAAAACCGCCGCATTGCAGGCAAGCGGCAGCGATTCCGATTTAAAACAGAATAGTTGTGGGGATTTCAGGGAATACTGGATGAAAAAGCAAAGGAGGAGCATTCCATGAATCTGGACACAAAGAGCAAAACCTATGCCAACTTGCTCGAGGCCTTTTCCGCCGAGTGCAGCGTCCGCATGAAATATAACTATTTTGCCGCGCTTGCCAAGAAAGAGGGCCTGGAGCAGATCGCCGCCATTTTTCAAGAGACAGCCTCAAACGAGAAGGAACACGCTGAGATCTGGTACAAACAGCTTTACGGGGAAGAGACGTCGACCCTCGAGGCTCTCAAGAAGGCGGTGAGCGAGGAGCACAGCGAATGGAGCGACCAGTATCGCCGATATGAAAAGGAGGCCAAGCAGGAGGGGTACCACGAGATCGCCGCTCTGTTTCAAGGGGTTGCGGAAATCGAACGATGGCACGAGCAGCGCTTTCAGGCTCTGGTGGAGAATCTCTCCGCACAGCCACAGCGGGTTTTTTCGAAGGAGAGCGAGGTCGTGTGGATTTGTCGAAACTGCGGACACATCAGCACGGGACCGGAAGCTCCCAAGCAGTGCGAGGTTTGCGGCCATCCGCAGGCGTATTTTGAGCTTTTGGCAGAGAATTATTGAGAAGAGGGGACGAAGGAGAATCCTGTTTGATGGCGTATTTCTATCCCTGTGGCCGAAGGGATGGGTGGAGAAAGAAATGCGAAAGATACCGACACACAAAAAGGGTGCAGGGGGATTCCCTGCACCCTTGGATTTTTGATGGGAGGAAGTCAAGAAATACAAAGGGAGTGACAAAGTAAAGATCCGGGAGGATCCTGGCTTATATCTGTCGGCGCGGTGAATCGGGGTGGTTTCTCACCTCAAAGAATGGGAGAAGTGTGCCGTTTCTCTGCAAAGAGGGGCTCTGCAGATCAAGGTCAGGTGTTCCACTTTGTCAGCAGCGGAAGGGTACGTTCCAGCGCAACGCCCTCTCTCACGGGCGTTCCCATCCCGATGGTAAGGGCGATGGTTTGCGCCAGATAGTCGGTCACAAATTCCAGAGCTTGCTGCATGGGAACTTTTTGCAGCAGCAATCCGGAAAGCACCGCAGTGAAAAGATCGCCGGTGCCGGGAAAGCTGGTCGCAAGCTTTTTGCACCTGGCCTCGGAAAAATGGCCCGTCTGCCTGTCGTAGGCGCAGTTGATAAGAATCTCCCCCTCGAGTGTGGCGCCGGTCAAAACGGCCTGTTTTGCGCCGAGGTCGCAGAGCTCCTTGAGGCAGCGGTGCAGTTCCTCGAGAGAAAAGGGGCGCTCCTCATAGGGACGGTCGATCAGGTAGATGCACTCGGTGAGGTTGGGAGTGATGAGGTCAGCCATGCTGCAAAGCTCCCGCATGCGGTAACCCATCTCCGGAGAGATGGTGGCGTAGAGCAAACCGTCGTCTCCCATCACGGGGTCAACCACGCGAAAGGCGCCTTCACTGCGCTGGAAGATCTCTTTCACCAGAGCGATCTGCTCAAAGGAGCCGAGGAATCCGGAATACACACAGTCCATTTTGGCGGGAAGGCTTTCCCAATGCGAGAAATAGGAGGCGACGTCTTCGGTCAGATCTCGAAACGTAAAGTGCTCAAAACCGCCGGTGTGCGTGGAGAGAATCGCTGTGGGGATGGGGCATACCTGAAGGCCGAGAGCAGACATGGCGGGGATGATCACGGTCAGCGCACAGCGGCCGAATCCCGACAGATCATGGATGGCGGCAACACGGGGAATGGGACGGCGTGAGAACTCCAACGACAGACACCTCTCTTTTTCAGAGCCACAGCATGGCAGCGATTGTATTTAGTTTAACACAGATTTACGGTTTTCTCAATCCATAAAATGCGGTGATATTCTGCGCTGCATTTTCACTTGACGCATAGGAAGTGAAGTGCTATACTATAAGCCAATTATCCGGAAACTGCCATATTTTCGGTGGGGACCGAAACGACTTTTGATTTGGAAAGGATGAAGAAACATGCGTTTTCAGTACACACCAAGCGGGGTCTGCTCCCGTTCCGTGACATTTGACCTGGAAGACGGCATTGTGAAGAATGCCTCTTTTGAGGGAGGTTGCAATGGAAACCTGAAGGGGATCTGTGCCCTGATCGAAGGGCAGCCCGCAAAAGATGTGATTGCCCGTGTTAAAGGCATCAACTGTGCCGGGAAAGGTACCTCTTGCCCCGATCAGCTTGCCCGTGCGTTGGAAGAAGCGCTGGTAAAGGAGCCCTCGCTGGTCTAAAGGATTTTTGCGCAGAAAACAGAAGGCGACAGCCTCTTTGTGTCGAAGAGCTGCACTTTTACAAGACCCAGATTTTTAAAAAAAAGATACAGGCGACCCCACTTTGGGGGCCTGTATCTTTTTGCTTTGGGGAAAACAGGATGGTAAGCATAAAACTCCGATTACAAAAAACAGGGCGCGGGGAAGGGGCCTTCTGGCAGAAAAGCCGCTATGCTTTCAGCAGACGGGCGACCGCCCCGATCGCAACGCGGATGGCCTTTTCGGTGTCGTGCTCCTCTTCCTGGGGGAGCCCTGCGGCTTCGCGCTCCTGATTCCAAACGCAGAGCATCACAGCGCCGGCACGGATCTTGCGCACTGCGGAAACGGTGAAGAGAGCGGCGGTCTCCATTTCACTGCACAGCGCGCCGCCTTGAATCCAGGCCTGCCACTTCTCCTTGAGCATCTCTCCGACCGGCATGCTGCCAGGATCGTGCTGTCCGTAGAAACTGTCTTTGCATTGGGCAACGCCGATGTGAAAGGGGAGCCCTTGAGCCAGCGCCTCTTCCCGCAGGGCTGAGGTGACGGTAAAGTCAGACACGGCGGGGAATTCAATGGGGAGATATTCCCGGCTCAGTCCCTCCATGCGGACGGCGGCGTTGACCACGACCAGATCGCCCGCCTTCACATCCATCTGCATTCCTCCGCAGGTGCCCACCCGGATCATGGTGGTGACGCCGAGCTGCGACAACTCCTCGATGGCGATGGCGGCGGAGGGCCCGCCGATTCCGGTGGACACAACGGCGACAGGGCGGCCTTCGAGATACCCCAGCCAGGAATTGTATTCCCGATTTTGGGCGAGCGGTTTTGCATGCTCGAGCAGGGAGGCGATTTTCGGGACACGGCCGGGATCTCCCGGCAAAATGGCAATTTCTGCGCCTTCAAGATCTGTTTTACAAAGATTGATGTGGTAGCGCTTTTCTTCCGGTTTTTGCTTCATGCTCGTCTTTGCTCCTTTTCCTATGTGATTTGGCCGCAAAACACACCGTGCGGGCGCTGTGTTATCGTAATGCGGCGGGGATGATCAAAGGGAAAAGAAAAAGGTGAGGGCAAAATCGCCCTCACCCCAAATGCACTTGTGCTGCAAGCCTTGCAGACAAAGCGCCTCGGCGAGATTGACGCCGATCATAACCCCTGCGTATGTGCAGGTGGGTGCGTTCCTCGCGGGTTTGTGCGTCCCACTGCGTCGACGGGGAAATCCCAATCGGGTGGGCTTGCATACCTGCCGCAAGAGAACCTGCTCCCTTATGATAAGTGTCGGATATAAATGGCGACAATGCTTCTTTCGAAGGGTGCAACGCCGAGGTCAACACTATTATACCACAAGAACGTAGGCTTACAAGTGGAAAAAATAGATGAATCCCAATCGAAATCTTTGGCATGTCTGTTTTGCATGCAAAAGAAGAGCGGGAGCGGTCAATTGATGATATCGAATTCTTCGCTCAAACGATCCTCAAACTGGCAGGCCACGGCGTCAAACTCATCTTCGTTGTCAATGGTGCAAAGAATCTGCTCGCCGTTTTCCTCCACGACCTTCATGATCTGCAGCTCGCCGTCGGCGTCGACATATTTTTGAGGACTGTCGTAGATGGGAACAAGCGCCAGATAGAAAGCGCCCGCATACTCCAGTGTGTCGAGGTGTTCATATTGCAGCTCGGCGCCGTCTTCATCGATCAAGGTGATCAGGTCGCCGTCGAACAGCGAAGTCTTTTCTTCAGACATGGAAAACCCCTCCTTGCCTTGATGGTAGTATTGAAATTGCAGAATGGTATCAGTTTCAGAGAAGCGCCGCGAAATCGGCGGCGCGGGAAACAAATTGTGTTATTTTGAAGCACTTGGATTCTTAACATGGTAAATCAGCTCTTCCGGCTGGTGCGAGAAGTCTCCATAGGTAACCAGAGTCGCCTTGCCGAAGGCGTCGTAGGTGAAGGTGGAAACCGAGGTGTTTCGCGCCCAGTCCACGGCTTTCAGATCCCGATCCGCATTGAGGACATATCGGGCATATACCCGAATGGGGGTAGCATGGGTCGCAATGGCGATCCGCTTGCCGGGGTTTTTTGCAACAATGGCTTCGATGGCCGCTACGGTCCGCTCCTCTACCATGTCGAAGTCTTCCCCGTTTTCAAAATGCATATCATAGGGGGCGATGTTCCATTTTCCGGACTCGTTCGGATAGGCGGCCCGCAGTTCGGCCCAGGTGCGGTTTTCCCAGTTGCCGAAGGACATCTCCTGCAGCTCTTCGACCACGTGGATCTCAATATCGCGGTCGGCACGGATGGCCTCGGCCGTTTTTCGAGCGCGCAGAAGCGGGCTGGAATAGATCACATCGATGGGAATTGCAGCCATGCGCTCACGAAGATTCTCCAGTTGGCGCACTCCGTTTTCCGAAATGTCGCAGTCGGTGCGCCCCTGCATGCGGTTTCCGATATTGCCGAGCGATTCGCAGTGGCGGACGAGATAGACGGTGGTCATAGCTTGTTCACTCCGTGTGCAGCTTCGTTCAAAATCACACCACCTATGATATCACAGATCGATTCGCCTGTCGAGTCCAGAATGTCACGCAGTTCCTCGAGGAGATTCACGGCGGCCATGGGGTCGACCAGATTGGCGGTGCCCACGGCAATCGCACTGGCGCCGGCGAGGAAAAATTCCATGGCGTCATTCGCATCCATGATGCCGCCCATTCCAATAATGGGAAGCTTCACAGCCTGGGCGACCTGATAGACCATGCGGACGGCGACCGGTTTGATGGCAGGTCCGGAGAGACCGCCCATGTTGTTGCCGAGGATGGGACGGCGGGTGACAGGGTCGATCCGCATGCCGAGAATGGTATTGATGAGCGAGATGCAATCTGCTCCGGCGGCTTCGGCCGCACGGGCCATCTCGGCGATATCGGTCACGTTGGGGGAGAGCTTGACGATCAGAGGCAGCGAGGTTTTTGCCCGGCAGGCCGAAACCACAGAGGAGATGCCCTCGGCGGAGGCGCCGAAGAGGGCGCCGCCCTGCTTCACGTTGGGGCAGGAGACGTTGATCTCGATCATGTCGAGCTTCGCATCGGAGAGTTTCTCGGTCATCTCCGCATACTCTTCGGGGGTTGCCCCCGTGATGTTGGCAATGATGTTGGTGTCGAAGCCGCGCAGGTAGGGGAGCTCCTGTTCGAGGAAGACGTCTACCCCCGGATTTTGCAGGCCGACGCTGTTGAGCATTCCCAGAGGGGTTTCGGCGATACGCGGAGGACGGTTGCCCTCCCTGCGCGAGGGCGTGAGCCCTTTCACCATGATACCGCCGAGACGGGAGAGGTCATAGAATTGTGAGAACTCATGGCCGAAGCCAAAGGTGCCGGAGGCGACCAAAACAGGGTTTTTGAAGGGAACACCGGCCAATGTGACGCCGAGCTTGCTCATTCAAACACGACCTCCTCCCTGGAGAATACGGGGCCCTGCCTGCAGACGTGGGTGTAATGCTCTTCGTGATCCTCCCCACGCACCTTGACCGCGCAGACCAGACAGGCTCCGATACCGCAGCCCATGCGCTCGTCGAGCGAGAGATAGCAGGGCAGGCCAAACTGCTCGGTCAAAGCGGCCACGGCCTGCAGCATGGACATATTGCCGCAGGCATGCACGGCCTGATAGTTGCCGCTTTCCAGCAGCTCCGCAGCGGCGGAGGTGACAAATCCTGCACGCCCATAACTGCCGTCGTCCGTGGTGACCAGCATCTTCCGGCAGGTCTTGGCGAATTCCCGCTCCAAAATCACTGCCGAGGCGGTGCCAAATCCCAACACGGCGTCGGCCGGAACAGAAGAGCGCTTTGCGCAGAAGAGCAGGGGAGCAGAGCCTACGCCGCCTCCGATCAGCAGGATGGGACGAGAATCTTTTGAAGAGGAATCGGGCACAGGAAAGCCCTGGGTTCCCAGAGGACCGAGCACGTCGAGCAGATCGCCGGCTTTGCGGCGATACAGCCACTCCGAGCCCTTGCCCACCGATTCGACGACGAGGCGAATGGTATCATCCTCCACGTCACAGAGACTGATGGGACGGCGCAGCAGCAGTTCATCGGAGCATTTGATATGGACGAACTGCCCGGGCTTTGCGATTGAGGCTATGGCCTCAGCGCGCAAAACAAGATCTGCCACGCCTTTTCGCAGCTCGCTGCGGTAGAGGATGGGATATTGATCCAAAACGGGTGACATGGAACGAACTCCTTTCAACAGGCTGAGCGGGAAACTGCCGTCCCGCGAAGGCAGAAACGGGAATGGGAATGGGAAACACAGAAACCGGCTTACAGCTTTGTGATATCGACCAGCTCCAAATCTTTTTCAACGATCGCCAACTCGAGGCAGCCTACAAAGGCTTCGGCCGTATCGAGCGAGGTGAAGCAGGGGATCGAGCGCTCCACAGCCTTGCGGCGGATCTTGACGCTGTCCAGAGAAGGGATCCTCCCCTTGGTATCGGTTGAGACCACATAGCCGATGCAGCCGCTGTCCAAAAGGTCGATGATGTTGGGCGTGCCCTCGCCGATCTTTCTGACCACGTTGGTGGCGATCATGTTGGAGTTGAGAACCTTTGCGGTGCCGGCCGTGGCATAGAGATCATATCCGAGCGCCGCAATGCGGTCGGCAATGGGGATGAGCTCCTGCTTGTCGGCGTCGCGCACCGTGAGCAGCACGCCGCAGTTGCCTTGACGATTGCGGTAGCCCGCCGCTAAAACGCCCTTGAGCAGGGCCTGACGATAGTCGGAGGCAAGCCCCAGGACCTCGCCGGTCGACTTCATCTCGGGGCCGAGCTGGGTGTCGAGGTCGTGCAGCTTTTCAAAGGAAAACACAGGAACCTTGACTGCGTGATACTGGCCTTCGGGGAAGAGGCCGGTGCCGTAGCCGAGGTCTTTCAGCTTCTCGCCGAGCACACAGCGGGTGGCGAGTTCCACCATCGGCACGCCGGTGACCTTGCTGATATAGGGCACCGTACGGGAGGATCTGGGATTGACCTCAATGATGTAAACCTCATCATTGTAAACGACGAATTGGATATTGACAAGTCCTTTGACCTGGAGCTCTTTTGCGATGGCGGCTGTGTATTTGACCATGGTGAGCTTTGTGCGGCCCGAAATGGTGCGGGTGGGATAGACCGAAATGGAGTCGCCGGAGTGTACGCCGGCGCGTTCGATGTGCTCCATGATGCCGGGGATGAGGATGTCTTCCCCATCACAGATGGCGTCGACCTCCACTTCTTTGCCCTGGAGATACTTGTCGATCAGAATGGGATGCTCCTGCAGGTTGCGGTTGACGATCTCCATGTATTCCGTCACATCTTCTTCATTGAAGGCGATGGCCATCCCCTGACCGCCCAACACATAGGAGGGACGGACCAGGACGGGATATCCAAGCCGTGCGGCTGCCTCCGCCGCCTGTTTGGCGGTGAAGACGGTATCCCCCGCCGGACGCGGGATCCCGCATTTTGTCAACAGAGCGTCAAAGCGCTCCCTGTCCTCTGCGGCGTCGATGCTGTCGGCGCTGGTGCCGAGGATCTCCACGCCCATGTCGGCGAGATATCCCGCCAGCTTGATGGCGGTTTGACCGCCGAATTGCACGATGGCCTTGGTTACGCCCTCCGCTTTGACGATGTCGCGCACGTCTTCCGGTGTCAGAGGCTCGAAGTAGAGGCGGTCGGCCGTGTCGAAGTCGGTGGAAACGGTTTCAGGGTTGTTGTTGACGATGATGGTGTCATATCCGCACTGCTTGGCGGCCCAAACGCAGTGCACCGAGCAGTAGTCGAATTCAATTCCCTGGCCGATGCGGATGGGGCCGGAGCCGAAGACCAGGATTTTTTCACCCTGGATGGGTGCGACCTCGCAGTCCTCGTCCCAGGTGGAATAGTAATAAGGGGTAACGGCGTCAAACTCCGCGGCGCAAGTGTCCACCATTTTGAAGGAGGCGCGGCGGCTGCGTTCGACCTTGGCTCCCGAAAGTTCTTCGATCACACGATCGGGGAAAGAAAAGGTTTTCGCCCGGGTATAGAGGGCGTCGTCTAATGGCTGCTCGGCAAGCTCGCGTTCGAGTTCGATCAGACCCTGCAGCTTGCGAAGGAACCATCGGTCGATGCGGGTCAGGTCATAGAGGGCGTCGACCGTGACATTGCGGCGGAGCAGCTCGGCGACGACAAAGATGCGGCGGTCGTCGCAGTCGGCGAGGATTTGAAAGAGCGCCTCCTCATCGAGAGAGTCCAGCTCCTTCAGCCACAGGCGGTTGCATCCGATCTCGGCCGAGCGAACTGCCTTCATCAGGGCGGCTTCAAAGGAGACGGCGATCGACATCACCTCGCCGGTTGCCTTCATCTGGGTGCCGAGGCGCCGCTCGGCATGGACGAATTTGTCAAACGGCCATTTTGGAAACTTCAAAACGACATAGTCGATAGCCGGTTCATTGCAGGCATAGGTGGTGCCGGTGACGGTGTTTAGGATCTCATCGAGACGATACCCCACTGCAACCCGGGTGGCGACCTTGGCGATTGGGAAGCCGGTGGCCTTGCTGGCCAGAGCCGACGAGCGGGAGAGGCGGGGATTGACCTCGATCAAAGCATATTCAAAGGAATCGGGATTCAGGGCAAACTGTATGTTGCAGCCTCCCTCGATTCCAAGGGCCGTGATGATTTTGAGGGTTGCACTGTGCAGCATGGAGAGTTCGGCTTCACCCAAAGTTTGCGCGGGAGCCACCACGATGGAATCGCCCGTATGAATGCCGACGGGGTCGACGTTTTCCATGGAGCAAATCGTGATGGCGCAGCCGGATGCATCCCGCATGGCCTCGAATTCGATCTCCTTCCAGCCGGCGATGCAGCGCTCAATCAGCACCTGGCCGACGCGGGAGAGACGCAGTCCGTTTTGCGCGATTTCGTCGAGCTCTTCCGGCGTGGCCGCAATGCCGCCGCCGGTGCCGCCCAGCGTGTAAGCGGGGCGTACGATCACGGGATACCCGATCTCTTTCGCCAGCGCATGGGCGTCTTCCAAGTTTTCCACCACGCCGGAGGGCACAATGGGTTCTCCGATCTCCATCATGGTGCGGCGAAAGGCCTCCCGGTCCTCCGCCTTTCGGATGGAGTCGACGTTGCAGCCCAAGAGTCGCACGCCGTTCTTTTCCAAAACGCCGCTTTCCGCAAGCTCCATGGCAAGGTTGAGCCCCGTTTGCCCCCCCAGCGTGGGCAGGATGCTGTCGGGGTGCTCCAGCTCGATGATCCGGGAGAGGATCTCAACGGTGAGGGGCTCCACATAGATGCGGTCTGCCATGTGCTTGTCGGTCATAATGGTAGCGGGATTGCTGTTGACGAGAACGACCTCAAACCCCTCTTCCCGCAGCGCCTTGCAGGCCTGCGTGCCGGCGTAGTCAAACTCCGCCGCTTGTCCGATCACAATGGGGCCGCTTCCGATCACCAGAACCTTTTGAATATCCTCCCTCTTAGGCATGACGCACCGCTTCCTTTCTTTGATCCATTGCGCTACAGAACTGCTCGAGCTCGGTCAATCTGCCGGTGCTGTCGGGGACGACGCCCGGCAGATATTGAATCGACAGAGCCTGCCCGTCCCGGTAGGAGAGCGCTTCCACCGAACCGTCATTTCGGCTGACGCAGAGGATGCGCACACGCCCGGGGTCGACCGTTGAACCGTCTACCACCAGTCCGTGATACTGTGAAGTGGTGAAGGTGGACGACCCGTCGAGGGCAGTGACAGGCTGATTGGGGCCGCGGTGTCCGACCGGAAGGGGAATCAAAGAACAGCCGGCCGCAACAGCCAAAAGCTGATGTCCGGCGTCCACCCCCAGCAGGGGAAGATCACTTTGGAGCAGATCTTTGGCAAGAACAAGGCTGGTGGGAGAGGGCGTGAGCGTCTCGGGCCCGTCGCTGAAAAGTACTCCGTCGGGGGAGAGGGTGAGCAGTTCCTGTGCCGGAATCTCCGGAGAAACCATGGTGATACGGCAAGAAAGCTGCCGGAGGTGATCGAGAAGGGCTTTGCAGCAGCCGAGATCGAC
Organism: Clostridia bacterium; assembly: GCA_017427525.1. GTDB lineage: Bacteria > Bacillota > Clostridia > Oscillospirales > Feifaniaceae > Galloscillospira. The sequence continues at coordinate 5,052 of JAFRSP010000001.1, read as the reverse complement.
CACGACCACGTGATATTTCTCGTTCCCAGTGGGAGGCGGCGGCGTCGCGCCGGCCGGGCGGGAAAGCGGAGCAGCGGGTCTGCGCAGTTCGTTCAGAAGCTGTGACGCATCGGCGGGGGAGGAGACGATTGCGCCACGCAGAGATCCATGCGTCCGCAGATGCTTGGTCAGAGCACGGGTATCAACGCCTTCGATGCCGACCACATGGTTTTCCAAAAGGAAATCGGGCAGAGGCATTTCATTTCGAAAGTTGCTGGGGATCTGGCAGCATTCGCGTACGATCAGGCCTGCCGCCTGAACCGATTCGCTCTGCAGATCGCTGAAATTGACGCCGCAGTTTCCGACCAGCGGTGTGGTGAAGGCGAGAAGCTGCCCGCAAAAGGCGGGAGTCGTGAGAAGCTGGTGCGGATTGGAACCGAAGGTGTGGAAGACGACTTCGCCCACGGCGACGCCCTTTTTCCCCAGAGCCACGCCTTCAAACCGACGTCCGTCTTCCAGAAAAAGGTATGCGCTGTCACGTTCCTGCATGGTCAGTTTCCCTCCCCGATCAAATGTCCGATGGCCGAGAGCAGGTCCTCACGCATGAAGAGGGCCTCATCACGCGCGGCCGCCGCAAAGTCTTCGGCGGGACGGTTCTTTTTGCTCCAGGCGCAGATGATGCTGCGTGACGCATTGACGATGGCGCCGAGTCCCCGTGCATCGAAGGCCGCCGCAACGTCCTGTGCGGTGCCGCCCTGTGCGCCGTACCCCGGCACCAGGAAGAAGGTATGGGGCAGCGCCTTGCGCAGCGAAGCGAGCTGCGCGGGATAGGTCGCGCCCACCACGGCGCCCACGCTGCTGTAGCCGAATGATCCGATGCGGCCCTCTCCCAGCGCGTCTGCGGCCCTTCCAACCTGTTCATAGAGCGGAGCGCCTTCCAGGATCCGGTCCTGGAACTCTCCGGAAGAGGGATTGCTGGTCTTTACCAGGAGAAACATCATTTTATCAAATTCATCGCAGCGCTTGAGGAAGGGGTGGATCCCATCGCTGCCGAGATAGGGATTCACGGTCAGAGCGTCTGCGTCGAACACGGGGAGCGATTCGCCATAGAGCGCAAGCTTTCCCAGAAAAGCGTTGGCGTAGTAATCACAGGTCGAACCGATGTCGCCCCGCTTGGCGTCGGCGATCACATACATACCATGCTCCTTGGCATAGCGTATGGTATCAAAATAGGCCCGCATGCCTTCGTAGCGGAGCTGTTCATAACAGGCGGCCTGCGGCTTAACGGCGGGGACGATGTCGCACAGCGTGTCGATCAGGGCGAAGTTGAAGGCCGTTACGGCATTGGCGGCCCGTTCAAAGGGATTGTCGCCCCTGGCCTGTTCCAGAAGCTGGGGCGGCATTGCCGCGGGGTTCGGGTCGAGTCCCACAACGGTGGGGTTTTGCAGTTTGACAATTCGGTCAATCAATGCATCGACAGACATAAGAACCTCCTGTTTGTTTCAGTATAGAAACGCCAAAGCGTTGGGATCGTATCGGGGAAGAAAGGGGAGCTTGGCCTTGGTCATACGCCGCAGAGTGCGCGCAAGGCGGGGGAATTCGATTTCAGTTCCTCGCTGCACCAGGCGACGGTTCCTCCCACCAGGGTCAGAAGAACAGCGCCGCAAAGCTCTCTGCCGGCAAAAGGGGTATTGCGGGAGCGGCTGCGCAGCGCTTCCGGCCGCACGGTCCAACGCCGTTCCTCGTCGAAGAGCACCAGATCGGCAGGGCTGCCGGCGCTCAGCTTTCCACAGGGAAGTCCCAGCAGCCGCGCAGGAGCGGCGCTCATTTTGCAGAGCAGCTCGGGCAGGGTCAGCACGCCGCCCCGCACCAGCTCGGTCAGCCCCAGAGCCAGAGAAGTTTCAAGCCCAATGACGCCATTCGGCGCCTTGTCAAAGGGTTGAGCCTTTTCCTCGGGTGCATGGGGGGCATGGTCGGTTGCGATCAGATCGATGGTCCCATCTGCCAGAGCTTCCCGCACGGCTTTTCGGTCGGCTTCTCCGCGCAGCGGAGGGTTCATCTTGGCATTGGGGTCGGGCGGAGTTCCGAGACATTCGCGCGTCAGGGTAAAATAGTGCGGCGCAGTCTCGGCCGTAACAGGGATCCCCGCCCGCTTGGCGTCGCGGATCAGACGCACAGAGGCCGCGGTTGAGATGTGGCAGAAGTGCACGGGGCAACCGGTTTGCTCGGCAAGGCAGATGTCGCGGGCGACAGCAACCGATTCGCTGGCGGGATCGATCCCCGGCAAAGAGAGCTCCTCGGCGTGTGAGAGCAGCGGTTTCCCCAGTGCGGCGGCCAGCCGGAGGGCCTGCTCCATCATGGGGGCGGTCAAAACCGGACGGCCGTCGTCCGAAAAGGCAATCGCGCCGGACGCGCTCAAGGCCTGAAAGTCGGTGAGCTCCTGCCCGAGCAGCCCCTTGGTCACGGCGGCGACCTGGAGCACGTGAGGCCGCCCCTGCCGGTTGGCACGGGAGAGGGTTTCGGCCAGCAGCGCCGCCTGATCCATGACGGGAGAGGTATTGGGCATGGCGGCAATGCTTGTGAAGCCGCCGGCCGCGGCGGCTGCGCAGCCACTTTCAAAATCTTCCTTGCGGGTCTGCCCCGGGTCGCGCAGATGCACATGAGCGTCGACTAGGCCGGGCGCCAACGTATAGCCGTTTGCATCGAGCGTGAGGGCGTTTTCCGCCTGCAGACAGTCTCCGACCGCACGGATCACACCGTCTTCCACCAGCAGATCTCCCTGTCGGGCGGAGTTCTCTATGGGATCAATCAGCTTGGCGCCCTGAATCAGAAGTTTCATAGGTCGTTCCTCTTTTCCGTAATGATAACTCCGTCGACTCCATCGAGCTCGGTGAGACGAACCCACACGCGCTCATTCAAAGAGGTGGGCACATTTTTTCCGATATAGTCCGCCTTGATGGGGAGTTCTCTGTGCCCGCGGTCGATCAGCGCGGCAAGCTGGATGCAGGCCGGCCGTCCGCGGTTCATGATGGCGTCGATCGCTGCCCGAACGGTGCGGCCAGTGAAGACCACATCGTCGATCAGGATCACACGCACTCCGTCGAGCGAGAAGGGGATCTCGCTGCGGTCGGGCGGAGGAGAGCCGGAGAGATCGTCTCTGCTTGGCGTAACGTCGAGCAGGCCGACCGGAGGGCGGATCCCTTCCAGCGACTGCAGCTTGTCCGCAATGCGCTGCGCCACAACGGGGCCTCTGCGCAGGATTCCGAGAAGGCAAAGGTTTTCCAAGCCGCGGTTGCGCTCTAAAATCTCAAAACTGATGCGCGTGATGGCGCGCGACAGCGCGCCGGCATCCATGATTTCGGCTTTGATGCGGTGGTTTTCCATGGAACGAACCTCCTTTGCATTTGCACAGTCGGATTTGGCCAAGACCGTAAAGAGCAGAAAAAAAGTCTTCCCGTTCCCAAAGCGGAACAGAAAGACCGACAGACAGACAACATGCGCCCTCCCGCCAAGCAGCCGCGGAGCGCAGTGGAACAAGATGCATTGTCATCCCTTGCCGGCCTCACTGGACCGATTTAAAGGTCGTATCTATTATACTTGGGTGTACCCTTTTTGTAAAGACTTTTTTCAGAAAGTGAGAGGCAATCTGGGATAGTAAAAAGAATTTCAAAACTCAATTGTGACGTGACCGCCTTAAAAGACCCGCTCGCGGGGATTGTTGGAGGAGAGGTATCCGACCCTTTTGACGGCTCCGCCACAGATGCGGCGGCATTCGATTGGCATGGGCAGCCGAGAGAGGATAACGGGCGCTTTACCTTCGGAAAACTGAACAGAAAACCCTCCTCAAAGTTGAAATCGCCTCGAAATAGTGGTAGAATGAGTTCAAAGGAAAAAGCCCGCGTCAGCAGTGAAATCCTGACCTGGCACCCTGAATATAAAGCAGGGGAAACCCGAAGCCATTTTTACAAAGATCATTACTATCAGTTTGAGGTAAAAGGGCCTGGGGAATATCGGTTCTTCCTGAAAGAGAAAATCAAAGGGAATCAGACAAAGATCAACAAATTGGAGGATAAAATTCGTGGGCGTTTTGACTGACCTTGAAGATCAGATCATTGAAATCGGAAAACGGGATAATATAGAAAAAGGGATCATTATTTGTGCTATTTTGGCACTAAATAACCATAGCTTAGAACATGATGTGCAAGAGTATTTAGACCGGCATCCCGATACCAGTTTTATGGACCTGGACGATTACATCATCAGCCTTTGCCCTCCCTTGGAGATCGTGGACGACGAAGAACTTGATGAAGAGGAATAACTAGTTCAAAGACGGCTGCTTCCTTCCGGCATAGTTGACAACACTTTTGAAGCACTGTGTGAGAGCACGGTGCTTTTTTCATGCCCATTTTCAGGCGGTGAAGGATGAACCAATACGAAAGAAAGCTGATTCAAGTATACCTGAGGGCGGAGACCGACATCATCAACGAGATCGCACGTCTGCGCTCCCTTGGCCTTGCAGACGATCACGCAGCAGCGGCCCTTCGCCGCGTGCGCCGCATTCTCTCCTGGATGCAGTTCAACGCAATGAAAAGCGCCGCTTGCAAGAGTCCCCGGGCTGCGATATACTGAATTTAGAAACGATCAGGAAAACGGCAGCGGCCGTGTCACAGGGGAGGAAGATCGGTATGCGTCCTCGCAAAAAGCGCAATTTGGATAGACGGCTTGAGGCGGCGTCGGAACTTCGGGTGATGAATCCCGAGCTGCAAAAGGGACATTGGAGAGAGCTCTTTCAGGCGTCGGAGGAGTCGGTTCTGGAGATCGAGCTCGGCTGCGGCAAGGGAACCTTCATCTGCGAAAGCGCGCTGCGAAATCCCGATAAGCTGTTTGTCGCGCTCGACAAGGTTCCCGAGGTGTTGGTCATGGCCATGGAGAAGGCCGCCCGCCTCGGGCTGACCAACGTGCGCTTTGTGCTGGGAGACGCCGCCCTGCTGGAGGAGTTTTTCGCACCGCTGGAATGCCGCAGACTCTATATCAATTTCTGCGATCCGTGGCACAAAAAGCGGCAGGCCAAGC
>JAFRSP010000019.1 GCA_017427525.1 Clostridia bacterium | reverse complement strand
CAACGCTGGAGTTCGCGGCCTGAAGGACGGTCGCCTGTGCGACATTGTGCCTACGATGCTGGCGCTCCTCGCTCTTGAGAAACCGACCGAAATGACGGGGGAGAGCCTGTTGATCTGACCCCATCCGACTCAACGACTGAATGAACACAGGAGATTTTGCAGAGTATGAGAATTGAATTTGATGAATTTCGCCTGAAGCTGGAGGGAATGGAGAAGCAGCTCGATGAGCTTGCGCAGGCGCTGGGGCTGGCCGCTCTGGAACAGGAGGCAGAAGAGCTCGAGCGTCAGGCCGCGCAGGAGGGCTTCTGGGACGATATCGCCAACTCGCAAAAGGTGCTGCAGAGAACCAAGCAGTGCCGGCATAAGATCGAGCGGTTCGATGCGCTGCATTCCCGTTGGGAAGACGCTTGCACCCTCGTGCAGCTTGCCATCGAAGCGGGGGACGACGACATGCTGGAAGAGATCTCTTCCGAATACGACGCGGTGTCCGCCGCGCTGGAGGAGATGCGCCTCTCCACCCTGCTGACCGGGGAATACGATTCGCTCAACGCCATCCTGGCCTTTCACCCCGGCGCCGGAGGAACCGAGGCGCAGGACTGGGCCCAGATGCTCTATCGCATGTATACGCGCTGGGCCGAGCGCCACGACTTCACCTATCAGATCCTGGACTACCTCGACGGAGAGGAGGCGGGCATCAAGTCGGCCACCATCGCCATCCGTGGGGAGAATGCCTATGGCTACCTCAAGAGCGAGATGGGCGTGCATCGCCTGGTGCGGGTATCTCCCTTTGACGCGTCGGGCCGCAGGCACACCTCTTTTGCCTCTCTTGAGGTGATGCCGGAATTCAACGATACCATCGAGATCAATATCCGAGACGAGGATCTGAAGGTCGACACCTACCGTTCGAGCGGAGCCGGCGGGCAGCATGTCAACAAGACCGAGTCGGCCATCCGGATCACCCATCTGCCGACCGGAATCGTCGTGGCCTGCCAGAATGAACGCAGCCAGCATCAAAACCGTGAAACCGCCATGACCATGCTCAAATCCAAGCTGCTTGAGCTCAAGGAGCGCGAGCGGGTGGAACGCATCGAAGACATCAAAGGGGATCAAAAAGACATCGCCTGGGGCAGTCAGATCCGATCTTACGTCTTCATGCCCTACACCCTGGCAAAGGACCATCGCACCGGCTTTGAGTCGGGAAACATCAACGCCGTGATGGATGGGGATATCGATGGGTTCATCAATGCATATCTGAGCGCAAAAAGCCGCGGAGATCTTTGATCCGGGCACGATTTGGCAGGGCAGAGCAAGAATTCGAGTCGCTGTACAAGGCAAGCGCATCTGCAGCGAAACAACTATGAACCAGGGGGGCCGCATATGACGCAGGGAGAGTTTTCAAAGAATGGGATCGTCTGGGAAAACAAGTCGTTTGAAGAACTGAGCGCGGAAGAGCTCTATGAGCTGTTGGCACTGCGGGTGGAAATCTTTGTGGTGGAGCAGAACTGTCCCTATCAGGAACTCGACTATAAGGATCAGCATTCCTACCATATGCTGTGTCGGAAAGACGGAAATCTGGTGGCCTATCTGCGCATGATCGAACCCGGAATCGCCTATGAAACACCCGCCATCGGCCGATTCGTGGTCAAGGAGAGCGAGCGAAGAACGGGAATCGGCAGAGAGCTGCTGCGGCTTGCCGTGAAGACCTGCGCGGAGCTGTGGCAGTGCGAGGCCATTACGATCTCCGGTCAGGCCTATCTCTATGATTTTTACACCGGCGAGGGCTTCGACCCGGTGGAGGGCCCTTATCTGGAGGATGGGATTCCCCACTATAAGATGAAGAAGACCCTGTGATAAAGGCATGGATTTCAAAAAAAGATGCGGGAAAGCTCCCGCATCTTTTTTGGTTTTAGGAAGAAATAGGGCGCAAAAGACTGTCTTTCAGGCGCGCAGTTCATCCAGAAACCGCAGAGCCGCGGCCGGAAGAGGAACGTCTTTCAGATAGGCCATGCCGATGGCGCGCTCCGGCAGAGAGGGCGTCGTTTGCAGCTCGATCAACCGTCCATCCTGCAGAGACTCTTCGGCAAATTCGCGCACAACGCAGGAAACTCCGAGACCCAGCTCGGCAAAATCTATCAGAAGGTCGTGGGAGCCAAGCTCGATTTCCGGAGAGAGGTTGACGTCAAGCCGACGCAGGGCCTCGTCTACCAAGCGGCGGGAGTTGGAGCGGCGTTCCAGCATGATGAGCCGCATCTGGGAGAGTTCGTCGAGCGGGAGCAATTGATCGGTCAGGTCGGGATTCGGCTTCGCCACAAAGACGTCGTGGATCGGAAGACAGATCTGAACAACCAGGTCGTCGCTCTCGAGCGGCAGGTTGATCAGGGCAAGGTCGATCGCACCGCCGCGCAGATACTCCAAAAGCTCGCCGGTGGTTCCGTTTTGCACCGAAAGTGAAAGCCCGGGAAAGCGCTTGGAAAAGTGCGAAAGCCGCGGCAGAAGATAGTGGCGGGTCGCAGCGTCTCCCGCGCCGACCCGCAGCGATCCGGTTTCTAAGTGCCGCAGTTTTTCCAGCTTTCCGCGGCCCCGTTCCAGCGTTTCGAGCGCAGTTTGCGCATGCTCGAGCAGGATAGCGCCTTCGGGAGTCAGGGTCACGCCCCGCACGCTGCGGATAAAAAGCGGGGTGTCGAGCTGATGCTCGAGCTGGGAAATGGCCTGACTGACCGCCGGCTGGGTCAGATAGAGTGCGCGTGCCGCGGCGGAAAAGCTGCCCTCCCGTGCCACGGTGGCAAAAACCCGGTATAAATCCAGCGTGATTTCCTGCATGATATCCCTCCGATCCCAAGTCATAAATTCTGCTTATGGCTCAAGAAGAAAAACATGTATTTACTTATATTATTGCGCATGGTACAATCAAAAAGCAAGTGGTTTTGCAAATCTTCACGAAATACCGTATTAAAGGGGATAATTGATATGAAACGTGCTGTTGGGACTGTGATTCGCGGCGTGCGCGCCCCCATTATCCGAGAGGGAGACGATTTGGCTGCCATCGTGACGCAGTCGGTTCTGGAATGCGCCGCTGCGGAAAAAGCCGAGTTCCGCGATCGTGATGTGATTTCCATCACCGAAGCCATTGTGGCCCGCTCGCAGGGAAACTACGCCACAACGGATGATATCGCTGCCGATATCAAGGCGAAATTTGGAGACAAGACGATCGGCCTGGTGTTTCCGATTCTCAGCCGCAACCGCTTTGCCATCTGCCTGCGTGGAATCGCCCGCGGCGCCAAGAAGATCGTAATGCAGCTCAGCTACCCGAGCGACGAGGTGGGCAACCATCTGATCGATCCGGACCGTCTGGATGAGGCCGGAGTCAATCCGTGGAGCGACGTTTTGAGCGAAGCGCGGTATCGCGAGCTGTTCGGCGAAACGGTGCATCTCTTTACGGGAGTGGACTACGTGAGCTACTACCGCAGCCTGATCGAAGAAGAAGGCTGCGAATTGGAGATTGTCTTCGCAAACGATCCCCGAGAGATCCTCAAGCACACCGATTCCGTTTTGACCTGCGATATCCACACCCGCGCCCGTACCAAACGGAGACTGCGCGAGGCCGGAGCTGCGCTGGTGCTGGGGCTCGACGATATCCTGACCGCTCCGGTGAACGGCAGCGGCTGCAACGAGACCTATGGGCTGCTGGGTTCCAACAAGGCCACCGAAGAGAAGATCAAGCTCTTCCCCAGAAATGGGCAGGCCTTTGTGGAAGATGTGGCAAAGCGGCTGTATGAGGCAACCGGCAAGAAAATTGAAGTGATGATCTACGGCGACGGCGCCTTTAAGGATTCGGTGGGCAAGGTTTGGGAGCTGGCCGATCCGGTCGTCAGCCCGGCCTACACCGCAGGGCTTGAGGGCACGCCCAACGAGCTCAAGCTCAAGTATCTGGCCGACAACGATTTTGCCGACCTCTCGGGCGAAGAGCTTCGCAGTGCAATTATCGAGTCGATCCGGCACAAGGATGGCAATCTCAAGGGCAACATGGCTTCGCAGGGCACCACGCCCCGCAAGCTGACCGACCTGATCGGATCGCTGTGCGATCTCACCTCCGGAAGCGGCGATAAGGGCACCCCGATCGTCTGGATCCAGGGTTATTTCGATAATTACTCCATTTAACTGCGCGGGGAAGAGATCGGCGTATCCCCCAAACGGGAAGAGGGCTTTGCAAATGCAAAGCCCTCTTTTGGATCCAAGGCGGAAAACGCCTGCAGCAAACGGGAGGAAAAGAAAGAGGCGAAGGAGGCTGCCTTATGTTGTTTGAAGCAAAAACTCCGGGATTTTGCAAAACGTGAAGCATTTCCGGTATGGATAATGAAACTATAATATAATAAAATAAAGGAATGAAGCTTAAAGACCGCCGGGAAAGAACCTCTCTTCCGGCGGCCTTTTGATGAGATGCATTTTTAATGGAAAAGAATCACGAGCCTGCTTCTTGGGCGAGCTGCAGCTTGAGTTCTCCTGCACGATCGGCAAACGAGGAATCTGGGAAGAGAAGGGAGGCTTCCGTCAGGAGCTCTACCCGCTTCTCCACAGGGACCTCGGCCTCTTCGTAAAGCGACAGGAGATATTCATAGCTCTCGGATGAGCGCGGAGATTTCGAGGTATACTGCTCCATCACACGGATGGCGGAATCAATGTCTCCTATGGAAACATAGGTCGCCGCAGCATTCATAAATCCGATCGGACTCTCGGGTGCGATTTCGGCCGCCTTCAGATAGTGCTTGAGGGCCTTGTCATACTTTCCGTCCTGAATATCGGCGTCGCCCTTTTCGATCTGGGAGAGGAATCCCCCGTCGAGCCCCTTGATATTGAGGTAGACGGCAACGCCGACCGTATTGAT
>JAFRSP010000018.1 GCA_017427525.1 Clostridia bacterium | reverse complement strand
GGTCCCCGTGGGGCAGTACAACATCGAAGAGACCTCGGCTGAGGTAGATGGATACCGTCTGACCGGCACGGCCTACGACATGCGCTCCGCCTCTGTCTACAAGACCGGCGATGTGGCGGCCTTCACGGTCACCAACAGCTATGAGGCGCTCTCCGGCACGCTGACGGTGACCAAGTGCTTTACCGGAGAGATCAGAAAAGGCGAAGTGCCTGAGGATCTTACGATCATCGTGTCGGGCGGCGAGCAGAGCTACACGCTGAAGCTCAACGCCGATCCTAATGCACAGGAATACGCGCCCACGGCGAACAGCGCGTTCCCGACCTATACCTGGATCCTTGAGAACCTGCCCGAAGGCGTCTACACCGTGACCGAAACGGCTGCGACCGCCCAGATTACCGGCTATGATTTGAAGACGACCTACACCGGTTTCCCCGTACCGTTGACCAAGAGCAGCGGAGATGAAAAAACAATCGGGACTCCTTCCGCAAAGCCGGTGGAGATCTTTGTGGCAAAGGGCAGCAGCGACGCGCGGGCCACGGTGGTGAACCACTACACCAAGGGCTTCGGCACGCTGAAGATCACCAAGGTCTTCGAAGGTTTGCCCAAAGAGGCTAAACCGAGCAGCCTGTGCTTCAGGATCACAGGCCCGAAGGGATACGACGGACCTGTCAGCGTCACCCTGGCCGACTTCCGGAAGAACGACAAGGGAGAATACGTTTATACCGATGCGAAAGTACCCGTGGGGCAGTACAACATAGAAGAGACCGCGGCGGTTGTGGACGGATACCGTCTGATCGGCACGGCCTACGATATGCGCTCCGCCTCCGTCCTCAAGACCGGCGATGTGGCGGCCTTCACGGTCACCAACAGCTATGAGGCGCTGCCCGGCATGATCACGGTCACCAAGTGCTTTACCGGAGAGATCAAAAAAGGCGAAGTGCCTGAGGATCTTACGATCATCGTGGCCGGCGGCGAGCAGAGCTACACGCTGAAGCTCAACGCCGATCCTAATGCACAGGAATACGCTCCCACTGCGGGCAGCGCATTCCCCACCTATACCTGGATCATCAGGAACGTGCCTGAGGGCGTCTACACCGTGACCGAAACGGCTGCGACCGCACAGGTTACAGGGCATAATCTGAAGACGACCTACACCGGTTTCCCCGTACCGTTGACCAAGAGCAGCGGAGATGAAAAAACAATCGGAAATCCTTCCGCCAAACCGGTGGCGATCTTTGTGGCGAAGGGTAGCAGAGACGCGCGGGCCACGGTAGTGAACCACTACACCAAGGGCTTTGGCATGCTGAAGATCACCAAGGTCTTCGAAGGCTTGCCCAAAGAGGTCGAACCGAGCAGCCTGAAGTTCAAGATCACAGGGCCGAAGGGATACAACGGACCGCTTTGCATCACCTTGGCAGATTTCCGGAAGAACGACAAGGGCGAATACGTCTATACCGATACGAAGGTCCCCGTGGGGCAGTACAGGATTGAAGAGACCGCGGCCATAGTGGACGGATACCGTCTGACCGGCACGGCCTATGATGTGCGCTCCGCCTCGATCGTCGATACCGGAGACGTGGCAGCCTTTACCGTCACCAATACCTATGAGGCGCTGCCCAGCACGGCTGTGGTCGTGATCACCAAGAGCTTTACCGGCGATATCAGTAAGGACGAAGTACCGGCAAATCTCACGATTACCGTGGCCGGAGGCGAGCAGAGCTACACGCTGAAGCTCAACGCCGATCCCAATGCGCGGGAATACGCGCCCACTGCGGACAGCAAATTCCCCACCTACACCTGGATCCTTGAGAATGTGCCAGAGGGGACCTACACCGTGAGCGAGTCTGCGGATTCCGCACGGGTGGATGGGTATAATCTGGCGACCACCTACGAAGAGGCTTCCACCGAGCCGGTGATAATCCTTGTTGGAAAGGACGGCAAAACTGCGCGGGCCACCGTCACCAACGAATACACCAAGCCTTCCGGCACACTGAAGATCACCAAGGTCTTCGAAGGTCTGTCAGAGGGAGTCGAGCCGAGCAGCCTGAGCTTCAAGATCACAGGGCCGAAGAGTTATACCGGACCTGCCGACATCATCCTGGCCGACTTCCAGAAGAACGACAAGGGCGAATACATTTATACCGATACGAAGGTTCCCGTGGGACAGTACAGCATTGAAGAGACCGCGGCTGCGGTAGAGGGATACCGCCTGACCGGCACGGCCTACGACATGCGCTCCGCCTCCGTCCTCAAGACAGGAGACGTGGCGGCCTTCACGGTCACCAACAGCTATGAGGCGCTGCCCGGCGTCGCCACCATCACTGTTACCAAGAGCTTTAAGGGCATCAGTGAAAGCAAGCTGCCCAAGAATCTCACTATCACTGTGGCCGGCGGCGAGGAGAGCTACACGTTGAAGCTCAATGCCGACCCCAATGCGCAGGAATACGCGCCCACTGCGGACAGCGCATTCCCGACCTATACCTGGATCCTTGAGAACGTGCCCGCCGGCGCCTATACCGTGACCGAGGACAAGGGGTCCGCCAAGGTGAGCGGATACAATCTGAGCGTCACCGGCGACGGGAAGACCATAACGCTTGCAGATGGCGCGGAAGGCGCCTTCGAACTCGGGAACGCATACAGCGACAAAAAGCCCAGCGTTGGGCCCAGTGTTGTGCCGGAGCAGCTGAATGGCGAAGACCACTATGCGTACATCATCGGCTATCCCGATGGTCTGGTAAAGCCGAATGGGAATATCACCCGCGCCGAGGTGGCAACCATCTTCTTCCGTCTGCTCACCGAGGAAGTGCGTGAAGCCAACCTGATCAGCAGCAACTCCTTCGGCGATGTGGAATACGGCATGTGGTTCAACACCGCCATTTCCACCATGGCCCGCATGGGCATCGTCAATGGGTATCCGGACGGGGATTTCCACCCCAATGCCAACATCACCCGCGCCGAGTTCGCGGCCATTGCCGCCCGCTTCGACAAGGTGACCAGCTCCGAAGGCACCGACTTCAGCGATATTCTGGGGCACTGGGCTCAGGCCGAGATCCAGCGTGCCGCCAACAGAGGATGGATCAACGGGTATCCCGACGGCACCTTCCGTCCGGAACGTCTGGCGACCCGTGCTGAGGTGGCTACCATGATCAACCGCGTGCTGATCAGAGATCCTGAAGAGCCCGAGGATCTTCTGGATAACATGGTCAAGTGGCCCGACAACATGGATACCGACGCTTGGTACTACATGGATGTTCAGGAAGCCACCAATACCCATGAATATGAGCGGGTAACCAAGCCCACCGAGACCTGGATCAAGATGCTCGAAAATCCGGATTGGACCAGATACAATCATTGATTCATGGGATCGATTCAAACAGTGAAAGGAGACAGCGGCTTTCAGCCGCTGTCTCCTTTTGCTTTTTCAGATGTTTTTTTATGTTGGGATGCCCGCGGATTTTGAATCATGAACGCACAGACCGGTTTGCAGAATTAAGCGATCAGACAATTCAGAGAATCAAAGGACTGGTTTTATGAAGAAAACCCGGTTTTTTCGAGACCTTTCAGAAGAGAACGCAAAGCCGATGCGAATCGATTGCCTCAAAGGTAAAAAGAAAACATGCGACATCCCATTTTCCCGAATCGCTGTCGATTGAAAATGGGAGGCCACATGTTTTTTCCGGTAAAGCGCCAAGTGGTGTACAAGCACGGGGCAAATGGAATAAAAAGCACTTTTGTGAACTTGCGGTTACGTTTTTGCTGTTTTGTAATCTATGGGGCACATCGTGGGGAAGGATAGAAAACGCTGGAAGTGCAGAGGTTGCATTTTTACATTCTTTTAGAGGGAATTGCATCTTGTCCAATAGGGTCCAAAAGCTGTTTTCAGAGGATCTTTTGCCCATTTACAAGCAAGGCAAACTTCGCGTTCAGCACCTTGGCGGCGCGCGAACACATCATCATCCTGTCGAAGAATATTTCAAAATAATCGTACATCGAGCAGATCTCCTCGTCAATGGTAAGGGAAAGCTCAATGAGGTTCTTATCCGAATCAAATATGAGTTCCGAAGCGGTGACGGCGTAGTTCACCCTGTCATGGGTGTCAAAACGCGACTTGCTGCGCTCCATCACTCTGTTTCTGCGGACGTCGCTCTTGTCGGCGATGATCAGCGCTGCGGCGATCGGATCAGCGGCGACGCCTGTCGACTCGTCGTGGTTGGCGATGGCAGAAACGACCTGAATTCTATCCTTGAGAGGGAGGTCGGTATCCTTGAGGATCTCGTTTGCAAGAATAGCGCCGTATTCTGCATGCCGGTTTCTGTTTAAGCAGTTTCCAATATCATGCAAAAAGCCGGATATCTTGGCGAGTTCTCTGTCGTGCTCGTCGTAGCCAAAAGCTTCAAGAAGACTTGCAGCGCGTTCGGCTACCAGCTTTGTATGGGCGGTGGAGTGGTCGGTATAGCCCAGTTTGGCAAGGATCTGCGATCCTTTTGCATAGTACTCGAGGATCTCCGGGTGTTTTACGATCTCCGCATATTTCATCGCAGCATTTTCCTTTAATAAAACGCTTTTCCAGTAAGTATAGCGTTGTTTTCGTTCAAATTCAATGCTTCTTGCTCTTTTTGTCGGCAAAGCAGCGTCTGCGCAAGAACGCAAGGGCGCTGAACCCGGCATACAAGCGGTCAGGCTGAGCGTCACAGCCAAGCTCAACCGTTCGAGCTGCTGCAGATAAAGCGATAGACTCACAAGTCATGGTAGACTTATGAGTCTATACGGATGGCGTCCCTGAAGGGATTCGAACCCCCGACACCCGCCTTAGGAGGGCGGTGCTCTATCCATCTGAGCTACAGAGACAGATTCATTTTTAGGGCTTAACTGGCCTGCGCCGTCCGGAAAGACCGTTTTTGGTTCTATCAAACAGGCTTTCTTTGATCCCTGTGTTTGTATCAGGTTCACACATAGCCCACCCGATTCGGCGGAAGATACCGCGGCTCATGGGGAAAAGCGACGTTGTGCTCTCGAGATACAACGGGATGGAAACGAGGTGTCGTATAACAACCTGATACTAAGAATATCATAATTTTTTGATAGGGGGTTTGTCAACTGCAGAAATGGCAAAACGCCAGAAAATCTCGCAATCTGTGGAGCTGCAGTCACGGTTTGGGAAGGGATCAAGGCCAAAAATCAGATGGGATATGAGAAACTGCAGAATGCATGGTTTAACAGGTCTGCTTTCGTGTCAATTTCATTGATTTTGCGATTGGTTTTTATTATAATAGAATAAATATCAATGTGTGGTTCCCAGCTTGGGAGAAGGGGAGAAATCGTTCCCCAAGCTTTTGGGAAACCGGCGCTATGTTTGAACAGAATGATTTCCGCATAGAGAATGAAGATATGGGTATGAGTGAAATAACAAAATTGGTACAGCGTCTTCCCTATTGGAATGACCTCACGGCAGACGAGCAGTCTGTCGTTGCTCAGAGCGCGGTCGTCCGGACCTATAAAAAAGACGAAATGATCTATGGACAGGGAGATCAGTGTCTGGGAATGATCTATGTTCTCTGCGGAAGGATCCGGGTCTATATCCTTTCGGAGGACGGGCGGGAGATCACGCTCTTTTTCGTTTCAAAGGGGGAAAGCTGCGTGATTTCGGCCGCCTGTGTGATCAGTCAGTTGAGATTTGAAACCGTTATGACGGCAGAGGAGCCGACCGAGCTGCTCATTGTAAGCGCCGGAGATTTTCAAGCGCTTGCAGATCGCAATCTTAAGGTCAGATGCTTCCTCTATGAGCTGGCAACCGAGCGCTTTTCTCAGGTGATGTGGGTGATGCAGGAAATCCTTTTCCTCCGATTCGATCAACGGCTTGCAAAGTTTTTCATCTCGAAATTTGAGAAAACGGGGGAACGTGAAATTCGAATGACCCAAAAGGAGATCGCACAGCAGGTCAATTCCGCCAGGGAAGTTGTGGCCAGAATGCTGCGGCAGTTCTCGGAGGACGGGTTGGTGGAATTAAAGCGTGGCCGCATCCTACTGAACGATCTGGATGGTCTGCGCCGTCTGGTTTCAGCGTAGCATCGGAATGTGGGGCAAGCCCACGGATTCCCGGTAGGGCGTTGGTTGTCCGTGTGACCCGGTTACGGATATCCCGTTCCTGATATGGTAAAATAGCGTTGTAAGAGACGTTTCGAAAAGGCGGTAGTAACGGTTATGGAGTCTCAAAAGCTGCCGGCGTCTGTGGGAGCGGCCGATTGCTTTTCGGAATAGAAATCCTGTTTTTACCAAGAAAGGGGATATGCCGTGAAAAAACTGCTGGAGTTTCTGCTATTTGCCGGCCTGATGGGCGCGGCGATTTTAGCGGCGGGATGTGTGCCGAGTGGCGATGAAGGGGCGGATGAGCCCGGCTATCGCAGGGCCACGCCCGAGGAAGCCAAAGAGCTCATGGATACGGAGAAAGACTGCGTGATTTTGGATGTGCGCAGCGATGAGGAATATGCAAAGGGGCACATTCCAAAAGCCGTGCTGCTCCCGCACACGGAGGTTTCTTCCCGTGCGGAGGAAGTGCTTCCCGACAAGGATCGGTGCATCTTGATCTACTGCCGAAGCGGGAATCGAAGCAAGCTGGCCGCCGCGGATCTGGTTGCGCTCGGCTACACCAATGTGGTCGAGTTCGGCGGAATCCAGAGCTGGCCATACGAAGTGGAAGAATAACAGACTGGAGGAATTGAAATGGCAGAAATCGTTTTAACGCAGCAGAATTTTGAGCAAGAGGTTTTGCATTCGGACAAGACGGTGTTGGTGGATTTCTGGGCAAGCTGGTGCGGCCCCTGCCGGATGCTGGCTCCCATCCTTGCGGAGATCGCAGAAGAGTATGAGGGAAAGGTCGTTGTCGGCAAGGTGAATGTCGACGAGGAGCCCCTGCTTGCGGCACAGTTTCGGGTTTCCAGCATCCCCACCGTGGTGCTTTTCAAGAACGGAAAGGCAATCAATACACTGATTGGACTCCGTCCGAAGGCGGAATTTGTCGCACTGCTTGGGTAAAGGGTGCGTAGATACGCGTTACCTGTTGTCCGAGCGGGAATTCGAGAAGAAAGATCGGGAGAGGATTGCATGAAGGTTGTCATCATTGGCGGAGTTGCCGGCGGAGCGACTGCGGCGGCCCGTATCCGAAGACTGGATGAAACGGCCCAGATCACCGTGTTCGAGCGCTCCGGTTTTGTCTCCTATGCGAATTGCGGGCTGCCGTATTATATCGGCGGCGTGATCGAAAATAAAAAGGAGCTGACGCTCCAAACCCCAAAGAGCTTCCGCGACCGTTTTCGAATCGATGTGCGGGTCCGCCATGAGGTAACGGCAATCGATCCAAAGAAGAAAACGGTTTCGGTTACGAATCTGGAAACAGGGGAAGCTTTTGACGAGCCCTATGACAAGCTGTTGCTTTCCCCCGGCGCAAGGCCGACAAAGCCGGATATCCCGGGGATGGACAGCCCCAGAGTGTTTTCTCTGCGAACGGTGGAGGATACCTTTCGGATCCGCGAGTTTGTGGAGGAACACCCGCCAAAGTCCGCTGTGCTGGTCGGAGGCGGGTATATCGGGCTTGAGGTAGCCGAAAACCTGTGTGAAATGGGCGTGAAGGTCACGGTGGTTCAGCGCCCGAAGCAGCTGATGAATACGCTGGACTTTGATATGGCGACCTTTGTGCATGCCAAGCTCCGCGAAAAAGGCGTGGAGCTCAGGCTGGGCAGCGAAGTCCTGGAATTTGAGGATACCGCGGAAGGACTCAGGGTTCGCCTGAAAGACGGTAGTCTGTTTTTGGCGGATATGGCTCTTCTCGCCATCGGGGTCACACCGGATTCCCAGCTTGCCAGAGCGGCGGGCCTTGCGCTTGGAATGAAGGGCAGCATCGTTGTGAACGACCGGATGGAGACATCCGTTCCGGACATTTATGCGGTGGGCGACGCCGTTCAGGTGAAGCATGCCGTCTCCGGAGAAGATGCGGTGATTCCCCTTGCGGGACCGGCCAACAAGCAGGGCCGCATTGCGGCGGACAATATCTGCGGCGGGGACAGCCGCTACCGCGGTTCGCTCGGTTCCTCTGTCATCAAGGTTTTTGATATGACAGCCGCGAACACCGGCTTGACGGAAAAGGCGGCAAAGGCGGCGGGGATCGATTATGATCGGATCGTTCTTTCGCCGGCCTCTCATGCGAGCTATTATCCCGGGGCCAAGACCATGACGATGAAGGTTCTGTTTGAGAAGAAAACCTTAAAGCTGCTTGGCGCTCAGATCGTCGGATTCGACAGCGTGGACAAGCGGATCGACGTGTTGGCGACTGCGATCAGTGCCGGGATTCCTGCCGATCGGCTGAAGGATTTGGATCTCGCCTATGCGCCTCCCTATTCGTCGGCAAAGGACCCCGTCAACATGGCGGGCTTCATGATCGAAAACCTGGCGGCAGGGAAGGTAAAGCAGTTCCATTGGGATGAGGTAGAAGCGCTTCCGAGAGACGGGAGTGTAACGCTGCTCGATACCAGAACGGTTCGGGAGTTTGAAAGAGGCCACGCAGAAGGCTTTTTCAACCTTCCTCTCGACGAACTGCGGGAGCGGCTCACAGAGCTGGACCCGGCAAAGCCGGTCTATGTCATGTGTCAGAGCGGACTGCGGAGTTATCTTGCCTGTCGGATCCTCAGTCAGAACGGATTTGACTGCTACAACTTTTCAGGGGGCTATCGCTTTTACCAAAGTGTGCACTTTGAGAAAAAGCTCAGTGAGGAATCCTATCCCTGCGGGATGGACAAGGAAGAGGAGGCATGTTTGTGAAAGCCGTTTGTCAGGTTTGCGGGTTTGTCTATGACGACGCAAAGGAAACAATTCCCTTTTCAGAGCTTCCTGATGCCTGGAAGTGCCCGCTGTGCGGAGCGCCGAAAGCGGAGTTTCAGTCTGAAGCGGCAAAGCCTGCGGCGTCGACGGAAAAGCGTGTTCCGGTGATGGAAAAATCCGATGGGAAAAAGCTTTCGCTCGGACAGCTTGCGGCGCTCTGCTCGAACCTGGCGCGGGGCTGCGAAAAACAGTATCTGACCGAAGAAGCAGGGCTCTTTCTGGAACTTGCGGACTATTTCACCGCCATTACTCCCGCGGTGGAAGACCCCTCTCTTGAAAAGCTTGCCCGCGAGCTGAAGGAGGATATCGAAGGCTATGCCGTCGTCAGAGCGGTGGCCGATGCCGCGGGAGATCGGGGAGCGGCCAGAGTCTGCGTTTGGGGAGAGAAGGTCACGAGGATGCTCTCCTCTCTTGTGAACCGGTATCTCAGAGAGGGCGAAGCGATGCTTGCCGACGCCGAGATCTGGGTCTGCACCACCTGCGGATTCGTGTATGTCGGGGAGGCTCCGCCGGAGCTTTGCCCCGTGTGCAAGGTTCCGTCATGGAAGTTTGAGAAGGTGGAAGGGGGAATTTCGGCGTGAAAAAGGTGGCCGTTAGAAATCTTCGCCTCTGCACCAAGGATTGTCTATGTCTTTATGTTTGCCCCACAGGGGCGACGGATACCGAGAACAGCGTGATCGATATCGCCAAGTGTATCGGATGCGGCGTCTGCGCCGGAGCCTGTCCGAGCGGAGCCATCAGCATGGTACCGACTGAGTATCCCCCGCAGCAGCCAAAAACGAATGAGGTGCAAGGCACGCTCAAGGCCCTTGCGGCAAGAAAATCCGAACAGGAGAAGGCAGCGAGCCAAATCGCGCAGGCATCAGATCAAAACAGTCTTTCCCGCCTGATGGCGGCCGTTGCCAAATCCGAGCGGCTGATTGCAGAGGATGTGATGCGGGAGGCGGGTTTTATGCTTCCGCAGAGCGACAATACCCATCGGCTGCTGCAAGAATTGACCAACAATCCGCCGAGTCCGGATTTTCCGCTCAAAGCGGTAAAAACATTGCTGGATCGCATTCCAAACAATGAAACGAAAGGAGCAAATAAAATGAAAACCTATCAATGCAAACTCTGCAAACAGGTATTTCAGGTGGAAGACGGAGTTGAGCCCGTGTGTCCGCTTTGCGGCGCAAAGGGGGATAAGCTTGAACTGGTCGAGGAGAAGAAAAAGAACCCCTATGCCGGGACCCAGACTGAAAAGAACTTAGAGGCCGCCTTTGCCGGCGAATCTCAGGCGAGAAACAAGTATACCTATTTTGCATCCAAGGCCAAGAAAGAGGGCTTTGAGCAGATTTCCGCCCTTTTCCTCAAGACTGCCGACAATGAAAAAGAGCATGCCAAGATGTGGTTCAAGGAGCTGAATGGAATCGGCGACACTGCTGAAAATCTCTTGGCTGCGGCAGAAGGGGAGAACCACGAGTGGACCGATATGTACGTAGGCTTTGCCAAGACGGCAGAGGAGGAGGGCTTCCCGGAGCTCGCCGCCAAGTTCCGTCTGGTTGCTGCGATCGAGAAGCACCATGAAGAGCGGTATCGCGCCCTGCTCAAGAATGTGGAGACGGCGCAGGTGTTTGCCAAGAGCGAGGTCAAGGTTTGGGAGTGCCGTAACTGCGGCCATATCGTCGTGGGAGAGAAAGCCCCCGAGATCTGCCCCGCCTGTGCGCATCCCAAAGCCTATTTCGAGGTCAACTGCGAGAACTATTGAGTGATAAAGAGAGCGCGACCCGCAGCCCGCAGGGCTGCGGGCGCTTTCTTTTTGTATTGTTTTTCACACAGGTGCTGCGTCGAATATCAAACCAAGAAAAAGCAGGAGGCCGGCGCCGGCCTCCTGCTTTGATCGGGGCGAATTTGGAGAATGTGGGAATTTGCGGACTGAAAAAGCGAAAAAATACGAGCGACGATCCCCGAAGGGGGATTAGAGACAAAAAGCGTCCTCCTCTTTGTCGCTGTTCCAGAGGTATTCGATATTGCGCGCGATTTCACGCGCCCGCGTTTCCCCAATCTGGTCGCTGACAAAACCAAGTGCCATATCGATTCCCGCGGAAACGCCAGAGGAGGTATAAAACTTGCCGTCGACCACCCAGCGGGCTTTTTTTACCCAGTTTACCTGATCCGAGGTAGACTTTGCCCATTCGAAGGCTTTTTTGTTGGAAGTGGCACTGTGGCGGTTGAGAGCGCCGGCCTTGGCCAGCAGTCCCGAGCCCGTGCAGATGGTCAAAACGAATTCCGCATGGTCGCTCAGTTCCTTCAGAGCGGCAAGAAAGGTTTCGTCGTGCACCAGCGTCCTAGTACCCATCCCGCCGGGAATGACCAAAACGCCCTTGGGCGCGACTGAAGAGGCGGGCTTTGTCAGGATCTCATGCCCCTGGCGGCTTTTCACAGGGCCTCCCTGCATGGAAATGTAGGAAAGCTTTGCGCCCTCGATGTTTGAGAAAACCTCAATCGGGCCGAAGATATCAAGGGTTTCGTAGTTTTCAAAAAACAAAAAGTTGATGTCCATGGGGTTTCCTCCTTTGTCGATCGTGTGGATTTCGACCTGCAAAGCGGCTTGCCGCGTATAGAGACAGGGCCAGGAGCAAGCGCCGTGAGTTGTCTTGCATGCGGAGCGGAACGGCCCGGCGCGGGAGGCGTGCCCGCCAAGTTTTTTACAGCCTTTCTTTTTTCATACCACAAGGAGAGAAAGAAGTCCATCGTTTCAAAACAATTTCCGAAAAAAACGGCCAAATTTCACACCTTTTTGAAGAAGATGTGGTATAATCCGCATTGGGGTTTGTTTTATCCTATTTCTGTGCGGCGGCATCCGATGTTTTCCGTCAGAGACGAGTGCGGTTGTTGCCTAAGATTGGAGAGTTCAAATGAACGGGCGATTCTTTGGGAAAAAACTCTCGTCCATGCAGATCGTCAGCCTTGGCTTCGTCGGCGTGATCCTCATCGGCACGCTGCTTCTCATGCTGCCCGTCTCTTCCGCAGGGGGAGAAGCCGCCTCCTTCCACGATGCGCTTTTCACTGCGACCTCGGCCGTCTGCGTGACGGGGCTGATCGTAAAGGATACGGCTACCTACTGGTCTTTCTTCGGGCAGGCGGTCATATTGGTTTTGATCCAGATCGGAGGACTCGGTGTGGTGTCGGTTGCGGCTCTCATTGCCATGATCTCCGGTAAGAATATTTCGCTTCTGCAGCGCAGCATGCTGCAGGAGGCCATTTCCGCCCCGCACATCGGGGGGATCGTTACGATGACAGGGTTTTTATTTAAGATTGCGTTTGCCTTTGAATTCGCCGGAGCCATTTTGCTGATGCCGATTTTCTGTAAAAGCTATGGGATATCCGGCGTTTGGATGGCCATTTTCCATTCGGTCTCGGCCTTTTGCAATGCGGGCTTTGACGTGATGGGGACAAAAACCGGCGCCTTCACTTCCCTGACAGGCCATGGCGGCAACCCCTGGATCGTGCTGATTATCGGCGGGCTGATTGTAGTGGGAGGAATCGGCTTTCTCACGTGGGACGATATCAGCGAAAACAAACTGCACTTCAAAAAGTATCGTGTGCAGAGTAAGGCCATTCTGGCGGCCACGGCAATTCTTATTGCAGTCCCGACCGCGCTGTTTTTCTTCGAGGAGTTTTCTGCACTGCCGATAAAGGAGAGAATCTGCCTTTCTCTGTTTCAGGCGATCACGCCGAGAACCGCGGGATTCAATACGGTCGACCTGTCCGCAATGGGCGGAGTGGGACATGTCTGTATTGCGATCCTGATGCTGATCGGCGGCTCGCCCGGGTCCACTGCGGGCGGCATGAAAACCACGACCCTGGTCGTGCTGGTTGCCGCTGCGAACTCTGTGTTTCGGCGCAAGAGGGATGTGGAGCTCTTTGACAGGCGGATTGAAGACAGCGTGGTTCGAAGCGCGGCCACGCTGATGTTGCTGTATCTCACCCTCCCCGGGATAAGCGCGATGGCGATCAGCCTCGTGGAACAGCTCCCGATCGGTGTGTGTCTTTTTGAAACGGTGTCTGCGATCGGAACGGTGGGACTCACCCTCGGCATCACGCCCACGCTGGGCGTCTTCTCTCACGCCATTTTGATCGTTCTGATGTTCTGGGGAAGAGTGGGCGGCCTGACCCTGATGTACGCGGCAATTTCCAGCAGGGTTGTGGATGTGTCGCAGAGCCCTGTAGAGAAGATCATTGTCGGATAATCAAAAAGGAGAAAAGCAATGAAATCCATTCTGTTAATCGGTCTCGACAATTTCGGCTTCATGCTTGCAAAGGAGTTGAGCGAACTCGGCCATCAGATTATGGCGGTCGACAGAAACGAAGATCGGATCAATGCCATCCTGCCCTTTGTCACGGATGCGCAGATCGGAGACAGTACAAACGAAACCTTTCTGCAGTCGCTGGGAATCAGCAGCTTTGACGTCTGCATCGTCACCATTGCAGACGAATTCCAAAGCTCGCTCGAGACCACGTCGCTGCTTAAGGAGCTCGGCGGACGCTATGTGGTATCCCGCGCCAACCGCGAGGTGCAGGCGAAGTTTTTACTGCGCAACGGTGCAGACGAGGTGATCAATCCCGAAAAGCAAATGGCGCAGTGGGCTGCGATCTGCTACTCCTCCACCCATATTCTGGACTACATCAAGCTGGATGAGGAGCACGCCATTTTTGAACTCACCATTCCCGAAGACTGGGTCGGCAAAACAGTGGGCCAGATCGATATCCGCAAGCAATTCGGAATCAACATCATGGCGGTGAAGGAGAACGGAACCGTCAATCTTTCGATCACGCCGGAGACCGCGCTGGACCGCGACAAGACCATCCTGGTTTTGGGGGACCTCAAGGCCATTCAAAAGTGCTTCCATACCTGATGCGTTTGCAAAAAAGGAACAGCGTCTGCTTTTGCAGACGCTGTTTTTGTTGAAAAAGGGAAAGGGAGGCTGTTCTTATTGCACCCTCCGGTATTTTCCCAAACCGGTAAACTCGAGGATCCCTCTGTCTCTCAGAACCTGGAGTTGCTGCCTGATCTTTGCCCTTATGTTATGATTGTCAGGGTGTTTCAAAGCCAACTCGTCCTCAAATGCATATACTTCAGATAATGCAAAAGAAACCCTGCCGATTTTTTCAACACACATCAACGTATCCAACAGCCAACCGCGCGCAAGGATATCCGTAGTATTCAAGGCATTTGCAGCGGAAGCCCGTTTTATCACAATGGTTTTATCAATTTTGACCCCATTTTCGATGATGGGGATTCTTCCTGTTGCGGGTATTTGGCTTAGATTGATATTACAACCGATCCATCCTGCCCTCCTTGCAGTTGGGCGAAGAGGCGGTCTCTTTTCGATGATATCAGGCGTAAAGAAATGCTTGGGGACAAAAAAAGAGGTTTCGGACAATCCAATCAGATTTTGTATATGACATGAACAAGAAGTCCGGATGATCAAAACTGGTGATTCTTTCGATCATGGTCGAGTAAGCGCCGTCCGCTATTTTTTTGAGTGCCGTGCCGTTTTTGCTTTTGAGTTCAAACTGATTTCCGCAGTGCGGACAGAAGTAATCTGCAACTGGCCTGTTATTCTCAAAATGCGAAATATGAAGATTCCCGCACAGGGGACAGAACATGTTCGCTGCTACCTAGGACTCGGTTACGATACGGGCCTTTTGAGAAGCGCTGTTGTATTTTTCCGCTAAAGAGGAGTCCATTTGTAAATTCATAGCTGCCCCCTAAAACCGAAAGAATCGAAAGGAAGCGCGAGAGTCTCGTTGCCGACAAAAAGGAGAAGACAACAGGGAAACACGATCCGGATTCTAAAAGAATGGCACAGTCGCCTGCAGCTGTTTCAGATGTTTTGCACATGGAAAAAGGCACGGTTTTCCTCCAGCTGCAAAATCCGCATGATCTCCTTCATGGAAGCGGTGGAACGGAAGTCGTTTTCATATTGCCGAAGGGTGCTGCAATTCAGCGGGCAGAGGTGGATTTCTCCCTCGTAATTGTTGTTTCGGTCAAGCAGCGTCTGGAGCTGTGAATAGTGACGCTGTCCTTGGAACAGCGCGCGGATTTTCGGCTGTTCCAGGTCGAGAATCAGCGCAGAGAGAACCTCCGTCTTGGTGTTCAGCGGCTCAAACCCGATGCCCAGAAAATAGGGGTCGAGCAGTCGATCCAGGTTTTGCAGGAGCTGCGAGGTGTTTAGATCGATGAATTCCTCATAGTCCTTGATCTCTTCGCCGAATTCCCGCAGCACGGTATCCTTCATGGTTTCCGCACGGGTTTCGTCGCTGTGGTCCAGATAGTCCTTCAGCGGCTGATAGGAACCTGCGGGTATCACGTGATAGTTTCCGATTCCCTCGGCCACCTGTTTGGAGCGTTTGTGCATCAGGAAGAAGTCGCGCATGGGCGGATCGCGGTCAGGCTCCTGATCGTCCAGCACGTTTTTCAAAATGGTCACGGTGTTGATGCCGATGCCGGGGAAGCGGTTGCTAGTGTTGAAAAGATTCAGCCCCTCGTTGTTTTTGCCGTAGCGCGCGGGAAGCGTTTTGGCGGAAACGGCCGTTTTCCCCAGGATTCTGCGGGCATAGGCCATTTCATATCCCCTGTATTCGCAGGTGTTGTAAAAGTCAAAATAGGAGCCCAAATTCACCGTGATTTCGATTTCGTCGGGATGCAGGCGGACCTCATTCAGCCCATAGAGCGGGAGATCCATCAGGGTCTTTCCCAGGTAAAACTTCACGTTATCGGCATAGCTTTCCTGCTGATCTGGAAGGGTGTGGTTCTTTTTCGGCGCCGGCGGGGTATACCGGGAGGCGATCTTGGGGGTGAAGGAGGAGAGGGGATAAAATCGCCCCTGTGAATCCTTGCAGTTGACCCAGCCATTGCGATAGATCAGGTGCCCATGCTCCACAAACTCGCTGCAATCGGGGTCGGAGCGAAAATGCTCCCGATACAGTGCCAGCGCCCTTTCCGCAAAATCGTTGCGGCTGACGGTCAGGGCGTCTACTGTTTTTTTCAGTTGATTGAGGCGTTCCTCATACCGGTCCCTGTGGATTTGCTTTCGAGTGATCAGCAAAAATCCAAAAAAGGTGATGAGGATCTGAAAAACAGTCAGGGCAATTTGAATCACGCCGTTGTTGGCATTGACGGCATCTATCCAAGACTGAAATTGGGTCATGACATTCGCTCCCGTCGCGGCCTTATGCATATCGGTCAGGCCTCTGTTTCGCTGCAACTTCTGATGCTACTATAGCATTGAAAAGAAGTCTTTTCAATCGTTTTGTCTGAGAGGCATTGCTTTCATCATATTGAATGGGTGAAAGAATGATAGGGACAAATGGGACGAAGATGGAAATCGTTGGATGAATCAGACGTCAGATGCCGTTGACGACAGAAAAACTCAGAGACAAGGCGCATGCCTTGCCTCTGAGTTTGTTGCATTGAAACTGCTGTCTGTTGGTATGGATACGGGTTCATTTCCGTTGTTCGCCTTATCGGAGGAAATCCTGTCAATGGATTTATTCCTGTTTGGCAGTGGAATACTTCTTGTTTAAAAAGTCTGCAAACGGCAGAATAGTCGAAAGAAAATCACATATGCCTACAAAAATGAAATCATAGCGGTGGTTTCCGTTATTAAAAAGATTGTCCCTCAAATCAGACATCGACTTGCTTAAGGTTAAAAAAGAAGAGAGGTCACTGTATTTTTGCAGCATGTATGACTTTTCTTCGCCCGACAGAAGCTTATCAACTGTTGAAATAATAAGATTGATGCTCACATATAGGCCAACTAAACCATTATAATAATCATCATCACCGATCAAAACCTTTGCATGATCGACCCTGCCTATTTGTTCCACGAATTCATCGTATAGAGATTCGATATTTCTGGAAGTTTGAATGCTTTGGGGTTGCAAACAATTTGACATTGACTGAAAAAAGTCATTGATCCACAGTTTTAAAGACTCATGATCACGACTGACCAGATGCTCAATATGATCATTTTTCCTTTTGCAGGTTGCCAAATCAATAAACCATGCAACAACAACAGATGACAACAATCCACTCAGAATACCTGTAAGGATGGAATTTGCCGTTTCTGACCAAACTATCGAACGGTTTTCAATTGCCAAAATGACCGTGATAACGACAATTAATAAAACGACTAGAACGCAATATATCTTATTGTTGGCGGTGTATAGTTTTTTTGATCTAGGCGAAGTGATCTTTGATTTCATCCCGGAACCTTCTTTAAGACAATATGGTTATGTTTTTCTGCTCGAATCATAACCTTAAAAGGCAATGCATGTCAATCTTTGCAAAAAACCATAAAAGCCATAAAGGTTGAGACGATCTAAACAATGCGGGATCGCGGCAATACGGCTTTTCATGGCGATTCCGTCTGAATTCATATTGATCGAATCAAAAACTATAACGTAATATCCCGTATAAAAACAAGAAATCCGAACCCCTGGCCGATTGGCCTAAGGTTCGGATTATCTTGCATTGGTGGAGGTGAGGAGAATCGAACTCCTGTCCGAAAGCCCGTTCACGGGAGTTTCTACAAGCTTAGCCGCGTATTTGAGATTCCCCAGTTGAGCCGCCAGGCGGCCGGCTGCTCCATTCGGTAGCTTCATGATTCATGGGCGGGGCAAAGCTTACCCGCCTCACGTGCACCACTGACGACGCCTGACACCCGGGCCGTGGTCCTCCCAGGGCAGACGGCGGCCTAGTTAGGCCGCGAGAGCAACGTTAGCGTTGTTCTTTCATTTATAGGGTGCGATGTTTAACGAGTCCTCGCAACTCGGCTTGCTTCTCCCGCTTCAAGACCCCCGTCGAAACCATTGCACCCCCGTGTTGTAAAGTGCCGGTTGAAAAGGGAATCGGAGCGGACAAAAACCTGCGCAGGAGACGAACCTGCCGCGCCGTGCTCAGCGGACGTTGCGCTGCTTCATCGCACGGTCGATCTCGCGCTTTGCGTCGCGCCGCGCCATGGCTTCGCGCTTGTCATGCTGCCGCTTGCCCTTGCACAGACCGAGCTCGACCTTGACATGAGAGCCCTTGAAATAGAGCGACAGCGGGATGATGGCGTAGCCGTCCTGCTTCACCAGGCCATACAGCCGCATGATCTCGCGTTTGTGCATGAGCAGCACACGCTTGCGGAGCGGGTCTTTATTGAAGATGTTGCCCTGTTCATAGGGGCTGATATGCATGCCGATGACGACCAGTTCTCCGTCTTCCACGGTGCAGAAGCAGTCCTTCAGGTTGACTCTGCCGGCCCGCAAGGATTTCACTTCGGTTCCGGCAAGCGAGATGCCCGCTTCAAAGCGCTCTTCCACAAAGTAGTCGTGATAGGCTTTTTTGTTTTGTGCAATGGTCTTGGTCGACACCTTTTCGCCCATCCGATCGCCTCCTTTGCGTCTGAAGGGTGTGCTGCGGTCAGGTTTTTGCGCAACATATTATATCGTAAAACCTTTTGTTTGTAAAGGGAGGGGCGGGAAAGGACAAAAAAATACCAAGTCCTGCAAAGCACAGGACCTGGTATGGAAAGGTGTGCGGAATCGAATACTCAGACCGGCGCCTTTTCAAAGACGCGAAAATCCCGTCATCGGTCACGGAAGAGCGTGGCAAACGATCATGGCCGCCGTCCTTACAATAAAGACCGAGGCGAAGCGGTGGGAACGGTTGCAGAGATCAGGCCTCTGTGCGGAAGAAGGAGAGGGTGAGGGAATCCTCCGTATTTGTGAGCAGAAGGCCGCCTTCTTCCGAGACCGACCAAACGGCCTGTTCGTCATCGGAATCATCGGAATCGCCCAGAGAGTTTGTGATGGTTTCGGTCCACTCTTCAAACGTGCCGGAGAGGTCGGCCGAAAAGTCTAAAACAGTGCCGAGATCGATGGTCGCCATAAAGGTGAGGGGATTTCCGAAGAGGTCGAGTTCATATTCCCGAAAGAGCGTCTCTTCCGTTCCGCTGATCAGCGTGCGTTCGCCCTCGCCCAGTTCCTGAACCAAAGCCTCTTCCGGCTGACCGATCAGGGAGACGCAGGAGGCGATTTTCTCACGTGTTTTCTGTGAGGCTCGGCCGGAGCAGGCGGCGCACAAAAGAGCAAGACACAGAGCCAGACAAAGCAGAGAAAACAGACCGGTGTGTTTTTTTGCGATCATAGACTTGAGCTCCTTTTCCACAGAGGTAAAGCGTATCATCTACGAGATCATAAAGCCGTGCACAGCGCCGAACAGCTTTTGCAGCCCGCCCAGCAATCCGGTGACAACCAGCACGACACCGATGGGGCTGATCAGGAAGGCCAGCACAAGCAGGACGATGCCTCCCGCTACGGAGACCGTGAACAGCACGGGGAAGGCGGCAATCAGGAAAATCACGGCAAGCAGCTTGAGCACAAAGGCAGAGAGACCTACAATGAGCTTGAGAATCCCCACAATAACAGCCAGAACCAAATAGATGGGGAAAAGCAGGATCTTGAGCAGCAGATTCAGCATGATGTGGCTCCTTTCATATGGATGGGAATGCCTAACGCACGGGTTCACGGATCCAAAACAGTATAGCACGATTTGAAACGATTTGTAAGCTGCTTTTGCGAAAAATACACACAAGTCCAGGCAATTCAGACCCACAGGATGGGCGGAAAGCGTCGGGGAGGGGGCAGAGAGGTTTTCTTGCGGGCAGCCGTTTGCTTTGCGGCCCTGAAATATGATACAATTGCTCTGTCAACGACAAGCCGCTGAAAGCAGGATGGCAGCATGAAAAACCATGTGAGAGGAGGGAAACCTGGCTTGGAACAGAAGAAAAAGAGACTCAAAGGAGAACCGATCCCAAGTTGGCTGTTGGTGTTTATAACAGTTTTAACGGTTGGAGCGGCGATTGCCGCCCTTGTGATGCCGTGGCTCAGGGAAGTTCAACCCTCCTCGGGGTATCTGGAACCGGAGCTCACGATCGATCTGCAGCCGGTTCCCGCGCCGGAGCGTCTTCTGTATCGGGAAGATGGCATCCTCTATGTCGACGCGGCGCTGATGGATTCTCTGCTTCCGGAAATCGAGGTTTCGCAGGCCGAGCAGAACGGCGCGCTTTCTCTTTTGGTTTCGGACGCGGCAGGCAGGGAGCTTGTGCGGCTTCAGGAAGGCGGAAAAATCTGCGTGATTGGAGAAGAACCCTTATACAATCGCGTACAGGGAACGCTGCTGCGGCGCGGGGGAGAGGTGCTGGTTCCTCTGGAAAACGCGCAGATGCTTTTTGGCTGTTTCATCCAATGGGAAGAGGAAGGGATGAAGCTCGCGCTGCAGACAAAGAACTATGCCGAAGAGACGATTGCCGCACTCGTGAACGGATATGGGTTCTTGCTGAGCGAGGCAGTCAGGCAGGAGCCGTTTCTGTTCGCTCCCGCATTTCCGGTAGAAGACGAGCAGGGACAGACGCTGTTTTCTCTGAAATCCGGCGCGCTTTTTCCAAGCATGCCGGGCAGCTTCACGCCCTGTCACTATGGATATCTCTATCGGGGACCGGACGGTAGTTTGGGACTCTACAGCATAGAGGGCGTGCTGCTGCTGAGCGCGCAGTATCGAGCCATAGAGTTCCCTGAAACAGACGCCGATTTGGTGGTGACGACCGATCCGATCGGGATGCAGCGTCTTTGGATGGCCTCGGAAGGGGGGATTCTCCCTCTGACGGATCAGGATTGTTTGGCGGTGGGGCACGGCTATAGCTTCGGAGGGGAAGACGGCGGCCCAGCGCTGATTGAAGACATGCTCATCGCGCTGCGCAGAGTAGACGGTGCTTGGGGCGTCATGGATTTGAAAAGCGGGAAAATGTGTCTTCCCTATGAATATGAGGCGATCGGAGCCTATATGGACGTGGGGCATTTTACCTACCAGACGGAAGATGGGTCCGCAGCGCTCTCGGGAGAGCAGCCTTCCTTGACTCTCTGGTATGAGACGGAGGACACAAGGGCCCTTGTAGTGCGTAAAAACGGACTATGGGGCGCCGTGGATCTTGAAGGAAACGAGCAGCTGCCCTTTGTGTATGATGCGATTTTTTCGGCGCCCTTTGGGGAGAATCCCGGCTGGTACGGGCTCCGGGAGAGAGAATACATTCTGCTGAACGCCCTGGAGGAGAGTCGGCGTCCCGTGCTCGACAATGCCGCGCAGCTTGCACTTTCCGGGGCAGGACTTCTGCTGCTGGAACGGCAGGAGGAGGGCTGTCTTGTGGCCGACACCTCTACCGGAACGGCCTATCTGTTGCCGCACAGCACCGGCGAGCGCCTCTTCGGCGACACTCCGCTCTTCACGGTCGTGCAGGTTGCCCAGAGGGACGGTCAGCTGGCTGTGGCGGAGGTTCCCACACCGCCCTATGCACTTTACCCTGTTTTGCCGATCGGAAGCGACAGAGAGAAGGCGGCGCTGACCTACGCAGACGCTTTGCTGAAAGATCTGCTCTATCGCGGCGATGCGCTGGGACTGCTTGATTACAGTCTGGGCAGCGTTTCGATTCTTGAGGAGGGAGAGTTCTATCTCACGCTCGCTCTGAATGTGAAGGCAACGCCGCAGAGGGAAACCGGAAAGGGAACCGGATGTCTCTGGGGAGAAACCGATTCGCTTGGTTCAGCCGATCTCTCCCTGCGGATCACGGTGTATGAAGGAAAGGATGAAGAGGGAACTTCCTGTCTTTGCGCTGCCGGTCCGGAAGAGCAGAATCCCTTCACGGGACTTCCGCCTGCGGCAGAGTGGGCTCCCGTTTCCTACCGCTATGAACCGGCCCCGCTTGCCAAGCGCTATACCGAACTGATGGCGGGCGGCGTAGAGGAACATGTGTTTTATGAAGACAGCCGACGAACCCTGGTCGAAGAGCGCCGTTTGGAAAAATTGGAGAATACCGCGGGCTACCGCTATCGGATCACGCTGTCCGTCATAGAAGGGGAGGAGCGAGTCACCCTGTTCGATATGCCGGATGCTATGGGGGAGATCACGGTGCTGGATGAAGGAAAAAACGGGTTTTTGGTCACGACTTGGCACTATGCATATGCCTCCTCCGGTTGGGAGGGTAGCCTTGGCTATCTGACCGACGCAGGCTTTTCCCCCATACTGGAGCGCGCCTTTCTGATCGGACGCAGGGGACAGACCTGCTATTTTGTCGGGCAGCGCGACGGTGTACGGGGGATTTACAGGCTGAGTGAGCGGGAGGGCATTCTTCATTTCCTCTGCCCGCTCCCCGGAGAGGATTTCTCCACGGTGCGGCGCAGCCTATTTCTCCAGTCGATCACAAACGACAGTCTGACGCTTGCTTGGCCGGATGCGCGAAGCAGTCACCGATATACGGTTTACCGCATCTCCCTGCCCTATGGGGATACGAAGCGCCTCTGGCCGAACGGGTGAAACGGCGGTGCGGATCACAAGGGGGATCTCAAGGAGTCCTCTCAGAAAGCACTTGACAACTCCTCAAAATCGGTTATACTGAGAGGGAAATCCATGGGGGAGTAGTTTGCATAAGAGCGAACCCACGCTTTTGTGTTTCAAGTCAACATGCATGGCGTTCCCAATGACGTCTGGCTTGGATGAAAGAACGAGACTCATGTATAGTGTGCCGAAGCGCATCCTATACATGGGTCTTTTTTTAAGGCAGCCTCTGCGGATAGGGGCCGGCTTTTTGCGAAAAGATCCCTGCGCAAAGTGCGGCCGCAGGTCGGTTTGCAGGATAGAGTACAGCTAAGTGGAAAGGAAAGAGGACAGGATGGAGTATTATCGCGAAAGTGCGAATCAGGCGCTTGAGGCGCTGCAAAGCCGGCGAGAGGGACTGTCTTCTGAGGAGGCGCAGCAGCGGCAGAAGCAGTATGGGCCGAATCGTCTGGCAGAGGCGAAAAAGGATTCGGTTTTGGTGCGGTTTTTCAAGCAGATGAACGACCCGATGACGCTGATCCTGATCGCGGCAGCCATCCTTTCGGGAATCACAGCCGCCTATGCGCATGAGAGCTTTTCAGACGTTATTATCATCATGGCGGTCGTCATTGTCAACGCGGCGCTCGGCGTGTATCAGGAGGGCCGTGCCGAAAAGGCCATCGAGGAGCTTCAGCAGATGGCGGCCGCTACCAGCCGCGTGCTGCGCGACGGCAAGGTTTGCGTGCTGCGGAGCGAAAACCTGGTTCCCGGCGATATCATCCTGCTCGAGGCGGGTGATGCCATCCCTGCAGATGCGCGGGTGCTGGAGTGCGCCAGCCTGAAGCTGGAGGAGGCGGCCCTGACAGGGGAAAGCCTGCCGGTTGAAAAAACGGCAGATGCGCTCTCCGGAGACGATATCGTGCTGGGCGACCGCCGCAACATGGTATATCTGGGCAGCACGGTGGTCTACGGTCACGGACGCGCAGTGGTTACGGGGATCGGCATGAACACCGAGATGGGCAAGATCGCAGACGTGCTGTCGCAGGCAGGCAGCGGAGAAACCCCGCTGCAGCGCAAACTGAGCGAGCTCAGCCGGATTCTCACCTTTCTGGTACTGGGTATCTGCGTGGTGATTTTCGGATGCAGTATCATGAGAACCAAGAGTCTGAATTTCGACACCATGATCGACCTCTTCATGGTGGCGGTCAGTCTTGCGGTGGCGGCCATTCCCGAGGGGCTTGCCACGGTGGTGACCATTGTGCTTTCGATCGGCGTCACCAATATGTCAAAGCGCAACGCCATTGTGCGCCGGCTGACTGCCGTGGAGACGCTGGGCTGTGCACAGATCATTTGCAGCGACAAAACCGGGACGCTGACCCAAAACAAGATGACGGTGACCGAGTCTTACGGGAACGACGAAAAGCTTCTGGGCACCGCCATGGCCCTTTGCTGCGACGTTGAGGCCTCAAACGAGGGAGCTCTGGTGGGCGACCCCACCGAGGTGGCTCTCGTGGTGTTTGCCGAAACACTGGGGCTGCCCAAGGCGGAGCTCGAGCGCAACATGCCCCGTGTGGCGGAGGCCCCCTTCGACAGCATCCGCAAAATGATGAGCACGGTGCACGAGATCGACGGCGATTTCATGCAGTTCACCAAGGGTGCTCCCGATGTTGTACTCTCACACTGCACGACCTATTGGGAGGATGGGAAAGAAAAGCCTTTGACCGAGGCGAAACGGAGCGAGATCCTTGCTGCCAACAAAGCCATGGCCGACAAGGCGCTGCGCGTGTTGGCAGCGGCACAGCGCTGGTATGACGAGGCGCCGGAGGGGCTTTCCCCCGAGAACCTCGAAGAAGAGCTCTGCTTCCTGGGACTCACCGGTATGATCGACCCCGTGCGGCCCGAAATCAAAGACGCCATTGTGGAATGCCGTGAAGCGGGGATCCGACCCGTTATGATCACGGGAGACCATCTGGATACGGCGGTGGCCATCGCCAAGGAGTTGGGGATCCTGACAGAAGGACTTTCCGCCTTGACGGGCAATCAGCTCAACGCCATCAGCGAAGAGGAGCTGCTGCGCGATATCGAGAAGTATGCGGTCTACGCGCGCGTGCAGCCCGAACACAAGGTCCGGATTGTCGACGCCTGGCGCAGCAGAGGCTATGTCACGGCCATGACCGGCGACGGCGTCAACGATGCGCCCAGCCTCAAGCGGGCAGATATCGGCGTCGGCATGGGCATCACCGGCACCGACGTCACAAAAAACGTGGCGGATATGGTGCTGGCCGACGACAACTTTGCAACCATCGTAGGAGCCGTGGAGGAGGGTCGCAGGATCTACGACAATATCCGAAAGGCCATCCAGTTCCTGCTCGCTTCCAATATGAGCGAGGTGCTCTCGGTGTTTGCCGCCACGATGCTGGGATTTACCATCCTGCGTCCGGTGCATCTGCTCTGGATCAACCTGATCACCGACTGCTTCCCCGCGCTGGCGCTCGGGATCGAGCGGGGAGAGCGGGATCTGATGCAAAGGAAACCCCGCAGCCCAAACGAAGGAGTTTTTGCCCGCGGACTGGGAGTGGACGTTCTCTATCAGGGAATGCTGATCACGCTGCTGACGCTGGCTGCCTATTTTATCGGACACTATATGGAGTCGGGCGCATGGGAGATCGTGAACTCGCCCGACGGCGTGACGATGGCTTTTCTGACCATGAGCATGGCCGAGATCTTTCACAGCTTCAATATGCGCAGCCAGCGGGGGAGCGTCTTTGCGATCACTTATCAGAATGCGGCGCTCTGGCTTGCTTTCGGCGTCAGTTTGCTCCTGACAACGGCCGTGATTTACGTCCCCGCCCTGGCGGCGGCTTTCCAGTTTGAAACGGTCAGCCTGGCAGAATACTTTGTTGCGCTGCTGCTGGCTCTTTCCATCATTCCCATGGTGGAGATCGTCAAGGCGTTCCTGCGCGGAGGAGATCGTTGAATTGCTTTTTCAAAGCCTGTATCAATGGGCAGAAAAAGGAAAACGCAAGAAAAGATGCCAGGAAACCCTTCCCCTGTGCGGGATTCTGTGATACAATGATATAGTGTCAGATCCGCAGCGACCGCCCCCGGAAAACCTCGATGAAACCCTTGGAACAGAGGGGGAGCAGTGCGGTGAACAATAAGGAGGTGCGGAACATGGTCTTCAACCACTTCAATTTCAACGTGCTGAATCTGGAAAAGAGTCTTGCCTTTTACGAGAAGGCGCTCGGCCTTCATCCCGTATCGGAGAGAGAAGCGCAAGACGGTTCGTTCAAACTGGTCTTCTTAGGAGACGGAGAGACCAATTTCAGACTGGAACTCACTTGGCTCAGAGATCGGGAGCAGCCCTATGACCTCGGCGAGTGTGAATTCCATCTGGCTATGTCCGTGCCTGATATGGAGGCGGCGCGCCGTCTCCACGAGGAGATGGGCGTTGTCTGCTTTGAGAACAAATCCATGGGGATCTACTTTATCGAAGATCCGGATGGGTATTGGATCGAGATCATCCCGGATCGCAGATAATCCTTCATGGAAAACGGGAGGGAATCTTCCTCGGCGCCGCAGGCGGTTCTCTTCTGCGAAGGAATCTGAATGTGTGCGCGCCCTCTCTGTAGGCAGAAGCGCCGGAAGGCTCCCTTCAGACGAGGATACAGAAACGAGCTCTGCCCGCGCAGGTTTGTGTGCGGGTCGGCATATGGAATTTTTTAACAATAGGAGGTACTTACGATGGCACTGTTTGACAAGGTTTCTGAATTTGCAAAGTCCGCAAGCGACATGACCGCCAGCGTGATTGGCACCACCAAGCTCAACGCCAAGATCGCACTTGAGGAGAAAAACGTTGCGGCGCTGACCGCGCGGCTGGGCGAGATCTTCCTCGCAAAGCTCGATGCCGGCGAACTGCTGCCTGAGGGCGATGTGGCCGAGATCTGCAAGGAAATCGCCACCTGCCGTCAGAACATTGCCGCATTTGAGGCTGAGATCGAAGAAGTGAAGGCCGCCAAGGATCAGGATGCTCCCGCTCCGGCCGCTGCTGGTGCAAAGTTCTGCGCGAACTGCGGCGAGGCCCTGAGCGCAGAGGCCAAATTCTGCCCCTCCTGCGGAACCAAGCAGGAATAATTACAAAAAGGCGCTTTTAGATGACGCAGGGGGAAGGGATGCGGACAGTTTGCCCGCATCCCTTCCCCCTGCGTTTAGAGAGAAGCTAAAAAACCGCCCCTGAGACTCAAGGAACCTTCGAAAACAACCGAAAGAGACAACAGGATACTGGTTGCGTTTTCAGGATAATCCTGTTAAAATAAAAAGAAGAAATCCCAAAAACAATCAGCCTGACGAGGCGAGGTTCCTTTTGGAACACCCGCCGGAAGGAGGATCATGATGACCGAGAAAGAAACGCTGCTGCGCGGGGTAAAAAAGCTGCGGCAGGCAGGCGTACGGCTGGAGAAGGAATGCGTGATCTATGCAGACCCCTTCAATCTGCTCACGCAGCCCAATGATGCAGCCTGCATTCTCATCACACATGCGCACTACGATCACTATTCGCCGGAGGATATCCGCCGCGTGATGCGCGAGGATACAACCTTTGTCGCTCCTAAGGATGTCTGCACGCTGCTGGCGGGGGAATTTCCCCAGGCCAAGCTCATCGAGGTGGCCCCGGGCGATATGCTCTCCTTCGGAGGGGTTGGCATCGAGGTGCTTCCCTCCTATAACATCGGCAAGCCATTCCACCCCCAAAGCAAAGGGTGGGTCGGCTATATTGTCCGCACGGCAGACGGGTCGTATTATCTGCCTGGGGATTGCGACGCTACGCCGGAATTTCTTTCGGCGGAGGCGGATGTGTTCTTCGTCCCGATCGGCGGAACCTATACGATGAACGTGGAAGAAGCGGCAGACGCGGTCAACCGCGCGAAGCCGCGTCTTGCGATCCCCTTCCACTTCGGCGATGTGGAGAAGGTGGGCTCCAGGGAAGACGGCGAGAGGTTTCTTTCGCTTTTGGATGGTGTTGAAGGAATCCTTCTTTAAAGATTCATGCCAAGGGAAAGGCGCCGCGGCACTTGGATGAGGGTATAGGCGGCCTGTCTCCTTTCCCGCCGCGTCGAAAGGCCTTCCTGAGCTTTAAGGCGTGCAGGGTCTTGGCCCTGCGCGCCTTTCTGTCTGCGGAGGATCAAATGCAAGCAACAACGAAAAGGAATCGAATGCGATATGATTTGCATCACGGCAACAGAGCTTCAAAAATCCTTCGGGGAGAATACGGTACTCTCTCAGATCGGCTTTGAGCTGCGGGAAGGGGAGCGGGTCGGTCTGATCGGACGGAATGGGAGCGGGAAGTCGACCCTGTTTCGCCTGCTTTCGGGCGAGCTTTTGCCTGACGGAGGCAGCGTGTCGGTCGCGCCGGGGCTGCGCATGGAGGTGCTCGAGCAAATCCCCAGGTATGCGGCGGGGACGGCGGTGGAGCAGGTGATCCGTTCGGGCTTTGCTCCCCTGCACGCCATGGAAGAAGAGCTGGGCAGACTGCGCAAACAAATGGAGGAGGATTCCTCTTCCGCGCTGCTGCGGCGGTACGACGCCTTGCATGCGCGTTATGAGAGTCTCGGCGGTTATGAACAGGATGTGCAGTTCGCTCGGGTGATTTCGGGGCTGAGATTTGAAAAAGAATTTCTTACCAGAACCTTTGAAACCCTCTCGGGAGGGGAGAAGACCAAGGTCAATCTGGCGCGCATCATGCTTGCAAGTCCGGACATTCTGCTGCTGGACGAGCCGACCAACCATCTCGACATGGCCTCGATCGAGTGGACGGAGGGTTTTCTCACGCAGTATCGGGGAACCGTGCTGCTGATCTCCCACGACAGGACCTTTCTCGACCGAACGGTCAACCGCATTATGGAGCTGGAGCAGGGGAAGATCACCGACTATGCAGGGAACTATAGCGAGTATATGGACTATAAAGAGCAGCTGACCGAGCAGCTCGAACGCCGCTATGAGCAGGAGAAAAAGGAGATCAAGCGGTTGGAGACCATCTCGACAAAGCTGCTCGGATGGGGGATCCAGACCGAGCGGCTTTCCCGTGCGGCGCTCAGCATGCGCAAGCGGATCGAGCGTCTGCGTGCGAACCAAACCCAGCGTCTCCATGCCGACAACCGCCGCATCCGCGCCACCCTGGCCGATGGAGGACGCAGCGGGTTCGATGTGCTGACCCTCAAGGACGTCTCGGTCGGATACGATGGAAAGGCGCTTCTGCAGGGGATCTCTCTCGAGCTCAAAAAAGGAGAGCGCGTGGCGCTGCTCGGCGACAACGGCGCAGGGAAGACCACCTTTCTCCGCATGCTCTGTGGGGAACTGGAGGCACTGGATGGAAGGGTCAAGTGGGGTGCCAATGTCAAGGTCGGACTCATGCCCCAGAATATCATATTTGAGCACCCGGAGCGTACCCTGCTGGACACAGTGCTTTGGGAGAGAAGGGGGGTCACGGCTCAGATCGCACGCAACC
Organism: Clostridia bacterium; assembly: GCA_017427525.1. Lineage (GTDB taxonomy): Bacteria > Bacillota > Clostridia > Oscillospirales > Feifaniaceae > Galloscillospira. The sequence goes on along the minus strand of JAFRSP010000018.1, from coordinate 44,313 downwards.
GCCTCGCCGCCTACGATTTCGTGGGGGAGGAGGTCTTCAAGCTGGTTCGGGAGCTCTCCGGCGGGGAGCGGGCCAGGCTCAAGCACTGTTTGCTCTCCTTTGACCCCATCAATCTGTTTTTGCTCGACGAGCCGACCAACCATCTCGACATCGCCTCGAGGGAGTGGATTGAAAAAACGTTGGAGGACTATGAGGGCACGCTGCTTTTTATCTCCCATGACCGTTATTTTATCAGCCGTATGGCCGACCGGATCCTCACGGTGGAAAACGGAACCATCGCGGATTTTCACGGTGACTTTGAAGCCTATCAGGCGGCGCGCTCCGCACACGCGGCACAGCAGCCAAGGGAAAAGCCAAAGGAGAAGAGCGGCGTCTCCCAGCCGGAGCGGAGCGTCTCTCCGCTTCGGCTGGAACGGGCGCTGCAGCGCGCCTTGAGCGCCTGTGAAAAGGAGATCGCGGGGTGTGAGGAAGAGCTGCAGGCTCTGTCGCTGAAGATGGCGGAAAAGGCCAGCGACTATGAGGCGCTCTCCGCCCTCGGAGAGAGACAGGAAGAGCTGCAGGTGCGGCTGAACGCCCTCTATGAAAGATGGGGCGAGCTCTCGGAGAAGATCGAAAACCTGACCTCGGAAGAATAGGAAAAGCAGGAAAGAGAGCAGAAAAGAACCCCTCTTCTTGCTTGCATGGGTTTCAAAAGTATGGTATAGTGAAGAAAAAATAGGAAACATCTTGCAGTTTGTTAAGGAAACGAAGCTGTTTCAAAGGAGGCGTATCTATGACCGTATATGAGGCGATCCGCACAAGGAGAAGTATTCGGCGGTACACGGAGGAGCCGTTGACCGATCAGCAGGTGAAGACACTGTTGGAAGCCGCGATGGCAACTCCTTCCGCCTGCGACTGCCGTCCGTGGGAATTTGTCGTGGTGCGGGACAAGAAAAACCTTGAAGAGCTTGCCGCCTGTGGAAAGTATACAGGGATGGCCAAGGATGCCGGAGCCGTGATCGTCATCTGTGCCACGCCCGAGCGGCAGAACGAGATCTGTCCCGGGTATTTCCCGCAGGACTGCGGCGCGGTTGCCATGAACATCTGGCTGCAGGCAACGGATCTGGGGCTTGGCGCCGTGTGGTGCGGAGTCTATCCGGGCGAGGAGCTTGCAAACCGCATTGCAAAGTGCGTTGGCACGCCGGAAGGCGTGATCCCCTTCGGACTCATCTGCGTGGGGCATCCCGCCGAAAAGCCGGAGCCGAGAGACCGCTATGAGGAGCAGCGTGTGCACAAGGAGCGCTGGTAAACGCCGCAAATCGTTTGTTGTCCAAAGGTGGAAGACCTGTAAAAATAGACAGCAAAAAGGAGATTATCACATGAAACTGATGAATTTCTATGTTGGCGAAGAAGTCCATGTTGGCGTCATCACCGATGCCGGAGTTGCCGATCTTACGGCTGCTGTCAATGCCGGCGACTGCGAAAAGTGCAAAAAGCTCGCGACGATGGAAGGTTTGATCGCCGCGGGCGAGGCCGGTCTGAAGAAGGCGGCCGAGCTTGCCGAAAAAGCCGAAAAGCTCCCCATCGACAGCCTGACCTATGCCCCCGCCGTCACGGCGCCCGAGAAGATTTTCTGCATCGGCCTCAACTATCTGGCGCATGCCATGGAGGGCAGCGGCCGTCTGCCTGTAGTGCCTGAGGTGTTCAGCAAGTTCAATACCGCGCTTGCCGCTCACAACGAAGTGATCCCGATTCCGGCCGCTGCCGAGAGAATCGACTATGAAGCCGAGATGGTCATCGTCATTGGCAAAGAGGCCAGAAACGTCTCCAAGGAAGATGCGATGGACTATGTCTTTGGTTATACGATCGGCAATGACCTGTCTGCCCGTACGCAGCAGATGCGGGTTACTCAGTGGCTGATCGGAAAGTCGGCCGACAAGTTCGGACCCGTCGGGCCCTGCATCGTCACCAAGGATTCGATCGACGGTGGCAACATGCCGATCCGGCTGTGGTGCAATGGCGAGCTGCGTCAGGATTCCAACACCAATGACCTGATCTTTGATATCCCTACGCTGGTCAGCTACATTTCGGACTATATCACGATGAAGCCCGGCGACGTCATTTTCACCGGCACCTGCGCCGGCGTGATCGCCGGAATGAAGGTCGAACCCGACAAAAAGCCGTGGCTCAAGGCGGGAGACGAGGTCGTGATTGAGATCGAGGGCATCGGCAAGCTGCGCAACGTGATGGCATAACCCCCTGCCCGTGAAGGGTGCGGCAGCAAGGTTTGCCGCCGGAAGAGTTTCAGTCGGTTAAGGAAGGACAGAAATGAGTCAGGAAAACGAACAGAGCAAAGAAGAGATCATGGCCGTGGAAACGGCGGTTCCCGCTCCGGCACAGCCGGAAGTATCCGGTGCCGCGAAGCCAAAGGAATCGTTTTCAAAAAAACTGATGCGCTACAGTCTGCCCCGCTATATGGTGGTGGGCATGACCGGCGCGCTGGTGGATTTTTTGGTTTTCAAACTGGCTTCCCGCTCGCTGCCGGAAACCGTTCCCATATTCGGAACGGGGTTGGCGAATGCGGCGGGAATGGTGGTTGGCGCCGCATGGTGTTTTCTGCTGAATCGGTTTTGGAGCTTCCGCGCAAAGGGTCACTTTTGGCGGCAGGCCGTCTCTTACGCAGGTCTCATGGTGGTCAACATCTTCCTGTCCAGCGGGATTCTGCTGGCGCTTCAGAAGCAGTTGAGCCTTCCGCTCGATCTGTGCAAGCTGGCCGCAATGGCGATCATTTTTGTCTGGAATTATCTGATCAATCGGTTCTGGATTTTCAGAAAAGATAAAGAATAACTCTGTTTTGGATGGATTCCGGCCGCACAGTCAGCGCGGCCGGAATCCCCCTTTTTTCAGGATTGCTGGACAACGTGAAAAACCGTGAAAAACAGGGAAAAATCGGCCGAAAAAGGCTTGACTTTGCAGAGCCTGACAGGTATAATAGATTTGTATTGTAAAGGAATTTGCTTTACAGAAAGGAACGGCCGGCCGTGTACGAGAAAAATTTGGAAATCGCCTATCTGCTCGACTACTATGGCGGTATGCTGACCGACAAGCAGCGCGAGGTGGTGGATCTCTATTATAATGAGGATCTCTCCCTGGCGGAAATCGCGGAACATGCCGGTATCACGCGGCAGGGCGTACGCGACAGCATCAAACGCGGGGAAGAACAGATTCTGGAAATGGAAGAAAAGCTCGGGCTGGTCGCCCGTATCCGTTCCCTTGAAAAGGCTTTGAGCGAGATCCTCGGCCTTTCGGAGGAGCTCGAGCGGTATGCGGCCGACAATGTCTATGTCCGGCCTCTGGCGGAGCTGGCAAAGCGGATCCGCAAGGCGGCGGACGAGTTGAACACGCAGGGATAAGCGCAGCCGAAACGCTCTGCCCGCGGCGCGCTGCGCTTTTGAAGCGGCGGCAGGATAAGAATCCCGCAGGGGCGGCATGCTGAGAGAGGCTGCACAGGGGACCTCCCTTGTTGTTTGGCCTGATTTGTGAAGACATCTTTGGCAGGAGGAGACCGATATGGCATTTGAATCCCTTTCCGAACGGCTCTCAGCCGCCTTTAAGAAGCTGCGCGGCAAGGGAAAGCTGACCGAGGCCGATGTGAAAGAGGTCATGCGCGAGGTGCGTCTGGTGCTTCTTGGCGCTGATGTAAATATCAAGGTGGTCAAGGCCTTTGTGTCTGCGGTCACCGAGCGCGCCACGGGAGCCGAGGTGCTCGAAAGCCTCACGCCGGCGCAGCAGGTGATCAAGATCGTAAACGAAGAGCTGATCGCTTTGATGGGAAGCGAGAGCGCAAAGCTGAAAATCGCCTCCGCGCCGCCCACCGTGGTCATGATGGTGGGGCTTCAGGGTTCGGGAAAGACAACCAACACGGCAAAGCTGGCCGGTCTCTATGCGAAGCAGCAAAACAAACGTCCGCTGCTCGCCGCCTGCGACGTCTATCGCCCGGCAGCCATCGATCAGCTGAAGGTCGTGGGAGAAGGCGTCGGCGTTCCGGTCTACAGCGAAGAGGGAAATTCCGATGTTGTGGCCATCGCGCAGCACGCCGTTTCTCATGCCAGGCAGCACGGGAACGATATGGTGTTTCTGGACACCGCGGGTCGGCTGCATGTCGACGAGACCCTCATGGAGGAGTTGCGCCGTCTGAAAGAGGCGGTGGAACCGATCGAGATTCTGTTGGTGGTCGACGCCATGACCGGTCAGGATGCGGTCAACGTAGCAAAGAGCTTCGACGAGTTGCTTGACATCACGGGCGTCGTGATGACCAAGATGGATGGCGACACTAGGGGCGGGGCCGCCCTCTCGGTCAAGTATGTAACGGGAAAACCTATCAAGTTTATCGGCACGGGGGAGAAGCTGGGCGATATCGAGGTGTTTCACCCGGATCGTATGGCCTCCCGCATCCTCGGAATGGGCGATGTGCTCACCTTTATCGAAAAGGCGCAGCAGACGTTTGATCTGAAAAAAGCTGAGGAGATGGAAAAAAAGCTGCGGCAGCAGAAATTCGATCTCAATGATTTTCTCGTGCAGATGCAGCAGATGAAGCAGATGGGAGGTATCGAACAGATCGCCTCCATGATGCCGGGGGTGAATTCCTCCGCGCTCAAGGACGCAGAGGTGGACGAGAAGGCCCTATCCCGGATCGAGGCCATCATCACCTCCATGACGCCGAGGGAGCGGGCGCACCCCGAACTGCTCAACGCCAGCAGGAAGAGACGGATCGCGGCGGGCTCCGGCACCAAGGTGGAAGACGTCAATAAGCTGCTCAAGCAGTTCAATCAGGTCGTCACGCTGACCCGGCAGCTGGGCGGGATGACCAAGGGCGGCAAACGCCGCGGAGCGCTGCGGCTTCCCTTCTGAGGAAGAGAAATATAATTTCGGATACTAAATTGTAAATTTTTAGTATACATAAAAATCTAATGTTTGAGGTGGAACAACAATGGCAGTGAAAATCAGACTGCGCCGGATGGGCGCGAAGAAGGCTCCTTTCTACAGAATCGTTGTGGCTGACTCCCGGTATCCCAGAGACGGTCGCTTTATTGAGGAGCTTGGAACCTACAATCCCAAGGCCGAACCCAGTGAGTTCAAGGTCGATGCAGAAAAGGTTCAGGCCTGGATTCGAAACGGTGCCCAGCCGACCGATACCGTTAAAGCGCTGCTGAAGAAGAACGGAATTCTCTAATCCCCGAGAGATGGCGAAAAGGGAATACTTCTCAGCATTATTTTTGGAGGAAATCCCATGTTACAGGAACTTCTGACCTGCTTGGCCAAAAATCTGGTAAACGATCCTGATGCGGTGTCGGTTACGGTATCCACCAAAGAGGATGGAACGGTATTGTATGAACTGCGCGTGGCAGAGGGCGAAATGGGACGCGTCATCGGTAAGCAGGGGCGGATTGCCAAGGCGATTCGCTCCGTGATGAAGGCGGCCGCCACCAAGGCAGGGGAAAAAATCCAGGTGGATATTGTTGAATAGCCAAAGAAAAATGCGATGCAGCTGACGGGGAACATTTGCCGTCTGCTGCATCCTTGCCTTAAATCAGAGTTCGCGTAAGTCCCTGCAATCGGTTTTTGCAGGGAGGAGAAGGTGAGAGCAAGCCATGAATCTTCTTGAAACAGGGAAAATCGTAACCACGCACGGCGTGCGGGGCGAGGTGCGGGCCGAAGCCTGGAGCGACAGTCCGGAGGCGTTGCTGAAATTCCGCGTTTTTTACACGGCGTCCGGCAGGCCGCTGGAAGTGGAGCACAGCCGCATCCACCGCGGGGCGATCAATCTCAAGCTCCGCGGCTACGACGATATCGACAGTGCGATGGCACTGATCGGTACGGTACTGTATCTCGACAAGGATTCCGTGAAGCTTCCGGAGGGGACCTATTTTGTGAACGACCTTCTGGGAATGCGGGTTGTCGACGCCCAGAGCGGGCAGTGTTACGGCGAACTTGTCGAGGTGCAGCCGACCGGCGCAAACGACGTGTATCACATCAAGTCGCCCGACGGGCGTATTCTGCTGGCGCCTGCCATTCCGCAGGTGATAAAGCATGTGAATGTTGAAGCAAAAGAGATGACCATCACGCCGCTGGAGGGGCTGTTTGACCTATGACCTTTATCGTTTTGACCCTCTTCCCCGAGATGTGCGCCGCTGTGATGGGCGAAAGCATTTTGAAACGTGCGGCCGACCAGGGGATCATTCACACGGATTTCCGCGGGATCCGGCAGTATTCGACCGACCGTCACCGTAGGGTGGACGACTACCCCTTCGGAGGCGGAACCGGCATGCTGATGACGGTGCAGCCGCTCAGGGCGGCCGTCGACGCCGTGACCAGAGACTATGGGGAGAAGCCGCACACCATTTATCTCTCTCCCAAGGGGAGGGTTTTCAACCAGGAGATTGCCAAGGAGCTGCGCTCCTACGACAAGCTGATGTTTTTGTGCGGACACTATGAGGGTGTGGATCAGCGGGCGCTCGACCTGCTGGTCGACGAAGAGCTTTCGGTTGGGGATTTTGTGCTGACCGGCGGGGAGCTGCCGGCCCTGTGCATCATCGATGCGGTGGCGCGCATGGTGCCGGGCGTTTTGGCCGGTGAGGAGAGCTACAGCAATGAATCCATCTATTCGGGACTTTTGGAGTATCCGCAGTATACCCGTCCCGCCGTGTTTGAGGGGCTCGAGGTACCGGCGGTGCTGCGAAACGGCAATCACGGCGAAATTGCCAAATGGCAGAGGGAACAATCGCTGCTGCTGACCGCTCAGCGCCGTCCCGATCTGCTGAAACACGCCCCTCTGACCGAGGGGGAAATCGCGATGCTCAAAGCGCACGGGCTCTATCCCGACGAGGCATGAACGACTCCGCGCGAAAGAAATAGAAAGCACATTCCGAAATCAACTGCCTGCAGCAGGCAATGGGAAGGAGGGTGAGCCCTTGAAACAGGAGCGGAAAAAGCTGCAAAACGGCGGAGTTTCCGTCATCCTTGGTCTCCTTCGTGAGAGCTTCTTTTTCCGGATCTCGGTTGCCTTCGGCAGAGCGATCCGAAAAAGCGCTTTGAACAGCTTTTTGCTGCGTTGGCTGACGAAACCTGCGGCGCTGCAAAAGGATGGGCTGTTTTATGAGGTTTTTGTAGCGCGTCCTTCTGATACGGTCAAGAAAATGCGTCTTTGGGTTGCGGGACAGGTGGAAAACAGCCTGTTCAGCCGGCTGTGGAACGGACTTGTTTCCTGGCTGCTCGCACTCGACGTCATCTCATGGGGCGGAGGCCTGCTGGCCTTTGGACTGACCCTGCTCTCGGTCACGGCGATTCGCAGCTTCCGTGGAGAATTGACAGGGTTCTTCGGCCTTCAGCTCGCGGTTTCGGCCGCTGCCGTGCTATGCGGATTTTTGTGCGCCACCTGCCGCGAACCGCTTGGCGAGATGCTGCTGAGCAGCGGACTGCTTTCCCGTATTCTGGTCGGCTTTGTCGGGGTGCGAAAGACCTCTCTTTCTGTTTCAAAGCCGGAGCATGGGCTGACGATTCCGGTTGCGGTCGGAGCGCTGCTTGCACTGGTCACCCTGCGGATCCGTATTCTCTATATGGGGCTCGGGGTCGTGCTGGTTCTTGCGGCGGCTCTGGTGCTTTCCCATCCTGAAACAGGGCTTCTTCTGATCCTGCTCGCTCTGCCGTTTTTACCCACCATGGTTCTCACCGCAGCCTGCCTCTATGTGGATCTTGCCTTTTTTTTCAAGCTTTTGCGCTGCAAACGCGTGCTACGGCTGGAACCGGTCGATCTCTGTGTTGCGGCGTATGGGCTGGTTTTGCTTCTCTTGGGAGGAGTGACCTCCTTCCGCCCCGCCTCCAGCATTCGGCAGGTGGCGGTATACGGCGTGTTTATTCTGACCTATTTTGTCACGGCAAATGGGATTCGCAGCAAGGAATTGGCACGAAAAGCCGTTTTCTGTCTGCTGTTCTCCTGTTTGCTTGCCTCTCTGCTCGGCGTGTATCAGAACTTTGCAGGGGTTGAGAGCACGGCAAGCTGGATCGACAAAAGCATGTTCGCCGAGATCTCTTCCCGTATCGTAGGGCCTTTTGACAACCCCAACGTATTCGGAGAATACCTCATCATGCTGCTCCCTCTTGCGCTGGCGACCTTGCTGGTCGGAAAGAAATGGAGGCGCCTGGTCTCGCTTGGCGCTCTCTTCGTGGGGTTTGCGGCACTGATCTATACCTGGTCGCGCGGAGCATGGCTGGGAGCGATCGCCTCGGTGGGGATGTTCCTGCTGCTCTATCATCCCTTCTTCCTGTATCTTGTTTTGCCGGGGCTTTTGCTTTTGCCCTTCTTCACCGCCATGCTGCCGCCTTCGATCCTGAATCGATTTACCAGCATCGCCAACCTGGCCGACACCTCAACCGCCTATCGGGTTTCGATCTGGACGGCGTCGGTGCGCATGCTGCGCGATGTTTGGAGCAGCGGAATCGGAACCGGGTCCGCGGCCTTTACTGCCATCTATCCGGCCTATGCGCTGGGCGGAGCGGCTTTTGCCCTGCATGCGCACAACCTGTATCTCCAGATCTGTGTGGACACGGGGGTACTGGGAATCGTGGTGTTTTTGCTCATCCTGCTCTTTTTCTACCGTGCGGTCTTCTCCTGTTATCGCAGATGCACGGATCGGGAGATTGGGGTAACGGTGCTTTCCATCGGACTCGGCGTTGCGGCGCTCTTGGTGCAGGGGCTGACCGACAATGTCTGGTACAACTTCAAAATCGTGCTGCTCTTCTGGCTCCTGTTAGGGCTTGCAATCGGCATGGGAAGAGACGACAAGCTCTACGATGTGAGAGAGGAGCGTGAAGAGCTCGATGCGGGTGCTTGAAGTCCTCAGCGACACCAATCGGGGCGGCGCCGGCGTGTATCTCGAAAACTATGCCACGCACGCCTCGAAAGAGATCGAGCTTGCGGTCGTCCTGCCGGAAGGGGCTGCCATGGCGTCGCGGCTTCGGTCGGCGGGCGCTCAGGTGATCGAATGTCCACTGCATGGAGATCGTTCCTACCATCGGGAAGATGTCAGGCTGCTGCGGGATCTGATTCGATCATTTCATCCGGAGATCGTGCATACGCACGGCAGTCTCTCCGGACGCATCGCGGCGCGGCAAGCCGGAAACTGTAAAACAGTCTATACGAAACACACCCTCAGCCCGCGCAGAAGCGGCCTGAAGGGCAGGGCGGCCGCCCTGCTGGACAATTATCTCACCGATTCCGCCATTGCGGTGTCGGAGGCAGCCTGCCGCAACCTGAGGGAAGACGGGCTCCCCGAGCGGAAAATCCATCTGATTTACAATGGGATCACGGGGGTCGCGCCGGCCGCGCCCGGCGAGCGGGAGGCGGCAAGGCAGGCGCTTGGCCTTTCGGAATCCCGCATTGCGATCGCCTGCGTGGCCCGGCTGGAAGCGGTCAAGAATCATGCGTTGCTGCTGGAGGCCTTCGCGGGTGCTGCAGCATGGGATCCCCGACTCGTCCTTTTGCTCTGCGGCGGCGGGAGTTTGCAGGAGTCTCTTGTGCGGCAGGCAAAAGCCCTTCCATGTACAGATCGGATCGTATTCTTGGGCGAGCGGGAAAGCGTGCGGGAGATCTACCTGGCTGCCGACCTGTTTACGCTCTCCTCCTTCAGTGAGAATCTTCCGCTGACTGTTTTGGAGGCGATGTCGGCGTCGCTGCCGTCAGTGCTCACAGCGGTGGGAGGAGTGCCGGAGACGGCGGCAGACCGAGAAACGGCACTGCTTGTGCCTTCCGGGAACAAAGAGGCTCTGCAGCAGGCGATTTTGGAGCTGAGCGGCAGCGAGGAGCTTCGCCGTCGATTGGGAGAGGCCGCCCGTAGACGGTTTTTGAAGTATTTCACCGCCCAGGTATTTGCAGAGAAAACGGATAGCCTATATAGAAAGCTGGTGACAGGTTGTGAATAAGACAACACGCCGCAGACGGGGGATCAATTTCTTTGATCTGTTTGTACTGCTGATGGTGGTTGCGGTTTTGCTGGTTGCCGCCTATTTTATCAATGGCAGCAAGCGGATCACAACGGGAGGCGGAACGCCGGTAACGGTGACCTACAGCGTGGAAATCAAAAATCTCAGCGAGCAGGTTTCGAAATCGGCCGTGATCGGCTCTGCCGTGCGGGACGGAGTGCGTAAGGCCTCGCTTGGCAAGGTCAAGCGGGTAGAGATCGTCCCGATGTGGTATATGAAGAACGATCTGGAGACCGGCGAGATCAAGCGTGTGGAGGTAGATGGACGCTATACCGCGACCGTCGTCTGCGAAGCACAGGGCGAGCTGCGGGGCGGACGCATTGTCATCAACGAGTTCACGATCGGAGTCGGCAGCGAGATCGCCCTGCAGTCGGAAGGAATTTCGGGAACGGGATATTGTGTGGCGCTCGACTATGTCGAGACGCAGCAATGAGGAGGATGAGATATGGGAAAGCGGAACACAGGGAAATCCACCAAACTGTTTGGGCTTTTTAACCTCCTCGACCTGCTCATTCTCGTGTTTTTGTTTGCCCTGGTCGGCACGCTGGTTTTGCGCAGCAACCTCAAGGAGTCGTTTGCTGGCACAGCAGATGATGTAACCATCGATTTCTCGGTTCGGGTTGAACCGGTGCGCGTGATGACCTATATGGCAGTAAAAGAAGGCGATCCGCTCTTTGACGATGAAACAGGCGTTCAGATCGGGACCGTCACCAGGGTGACTGCGACACCCTATTTGCGCGAGGCGACCCTGATCGACGGAACGATGGTGACCAGCCCCGACCCCGAGTATCTCACCGTGATCATTTATGCGCAGGGAACAGGGAAAAAGGGCGAGCTGGGTTTCATGCTCAACGGTTCGCGGCTGTGCTCGCCGGGGGGCAATATCAAGGTAGGCTCTACCAAGCTGGCCACAAATGGAAGATTTGAAACGGTCGAAGCGGCGTCGTGACAAAACAGAGCCGAACTGCCGCAGCATCCTCTGCAAAAGCAAATCAACGGCCAAAGAATCTGTTTTCCCGAGGAGAGCCTGTGCAGAAAAACATGGCAAAACGGTGAAATCTTGTGCAAATAGACAGGGGTCTTTCGGTTGACTTAAGAGGGGAAATTGATTATCATGTTAGTGTAAATACAAGGAGAAAAAAAGAAGTGGTACAGGCGAAATGTTCGCAGGTACAACACAGGGGAAGGCGGACTTGAACATGGTAAAGCAGGAACTTGTGCTCAACAATTCAGTGGGTCTACATGCCCGTCCCGCAACCTTTTTTATCCAAAAAGCCAATGAATATAAGAGCTCGATTTGGATCGAAAAGGAGGAACGACGCGTCAATGCAAAGAGCCTGCTCGGCGTTTTGTCGCTTGGCGTTGCACCGGGAGATCATATTCTGGTGCTGGCCGATGGAGAGGATGAGGATTCCGCCATTGCCGGGCTGCTCAATCTGGTGAGCAGCAATTTCGGCGAATAGGCATAAAGTGGCTTTGCCCATGTTGGAATGGGCAGGCCGTTGGTGCAGAGAATCAGCGTATGAGGGCAGGCGAGCTTCGCCTGCCTTTTTGAGAATTGGCCGGATGACGGCTGAAAGGAGGGACGGCTTTGGAGAAGGAACAGCAGAGTGCAAAAGAATATTTGTCAGAGCCCCAAACGTCCCGATCTGACGCAATGGACAAAGCTGAGGCAAAAGAGCGGGAGACAGGGGACGACCGCATCCTTCGGCTGAGACGCAAGGCGCGGGCGCTGCCGCTGCTTCCCGGAGTCTACTTCATGAAAAATGCCGCGGGAAAGATCATCTATATCGGGAAGGCCAAGGCGCTGAGAAACCGCGTTTCGAGTTATTTCACGGGAATCGAGCGGCATTTGCCCAAGGTGGCCTCCATGGTGAGGCAGGTGCAGGATTTTGAGACCATCGTAACGGCAAACGAACTCGAAGCTCTGGTGCTTGAGTGCTCCCAGATCAAGCACTATATGCCTCACTACAACATTATGCTCAAGGATGATAAGAGCTATCCTTATGTCAAGGTGACCGTCCGCGATGCATATCCGAGGGTGCTGCTCACCCGTCGCAGGGAAGACGATGGGAGCCTGTATTTCGGGCCCTACAGCGGAAGGGTGAAAGAGGTGGTTTCCACCATTCAGAAGACCTTTTTGCTGCCCTCCTGCTCCCGCGTGTTCCCGAGGGATATCGGAAAGGGAAGACCCTGTCTCAATCAGGCTATCAAGACCTGTATGGCCCCCTGTTCGGGCGCCGTTACGAGGGAACAGTATCTGGAAGCGGTGGGGGAGGCTGTCTCCTTCCTTGAGGGAAAACAGACCAGTCTGGTTGAAGATCTCGCCCGCCGGATGGAGACTGCGGCCGAGGAGCTTCGCTTCGAAGAGGCCGCCCGTCTGCGCGACAGGCTGGGAGCGCTGAAGCGGATTGAGCAGAGCCAAAAGGTCGTGGATGCCCCCACCGTGCAGCGCGACGTCATCGGCCTGCACTTTGACGATAAAAACGCCGCCATCGTCGCGATGACCATCCGAAACGGAAGACTGACCTCGACCGACAGCTTTCTCTTCGATCGGGAGGAGTTCAGTCCATCGGAAGCAGGAATGGCCGCGTTTCTCAAGCAGCACTATCTGCGGCGACCCGATATCCCGCCTGAGATTTTGCTCTCGATTGAGCCGGAGGACGCCGCCCTCCTCGAGCAGTATCTCGGCGGACGCACCGGCCGCAGAGTGCATCTGCGTGTTCCACAGAGGGGAGATGCCAGGCGGGTGCTGGAAATGGCCGAGCGCAACGCGCGGCAGAGTCTGGAGCAGCGGGTCGACAAGGAGGAAAAGGTGCGGCGCAGCGTTGCCGAGCTTGCTGTCCTGACTGGTCTTGCCGAGCCTCCCCGACGGATCGAGGCGATCGATATTTCCAACACCAGCGGCAGCGAGGTCGTGGGAGGGATTGTGGTCTTCGTGGACGGTCGTCCCAGCAAGAAAGACTACAAACGTTATAAGATCAAAACGGTGGAAGATCAGGATGACTACGAATCCATGCGCGAGGTGGTCTGGCGCAGATTCAACCGCTACCGCAAAGGGGAGAAGGGTTTTGAAGAGCTTCCGGATCTGCTGCTGCTCGACGGGGGAAAGGGCCAACTCTCGGCAGTAAAAGAGATTTTGTCTGAGCTGGAGCTTTCGCTTCCCGTGTTCGGAATGGTCAAGGACGACCGCCACCGCACGCGCGGGCTGGTCGGTGAGACGGGCGAGATCAATCCCCGTCCCGTCACTCCTGCCTTTGTGCTGCTTGCCCAAATTCAGGAGGAGGTGCACCGCTATGCGATCGCCTACCACAGAGCACTGCGGGGGAAAAAGACCTTTTCTTCCCAGCTTTCCGGTGTGAAGGGAATCGGCAGGCAGCGGGCTGCCGCCCTGCTGACCGAGCTGAAGACTATGGAGGCGATCCGTGCAGCGTCGGTGGAGCAGCTTGCGGCCGTGCCGGGCATGACAAAGCCGGCCGCGCAGGCGGTTTATGAATTTTTTCACGGACAATTGCCGCCGGAAACGGAACAAGGGTGTTGACCGGGCGAAAAAAAACAGGTAGAATAAGAACGAATATAAGGCTGCGCGTTTTTTGGCGGGGGGCATAACGATAATTGTGCCGTTTGACGCCGCCCGCTGCGCATAGATCAGGGGGAAGACCCATGCGAGTCATAACGGGAACCGCCAAAGGGATCCGCCTCAAGACGCTGGAGGGGGAGTCGACTCGTCCCACCGTGGCCAGGGTCAAAGAGGCGATCTTCAGTGCGATTCAGTTCGAGATCGATGGGCGTACGGCGCTCGACCTCTTTGCGGGAAGCGGTCAGCTTGGGATCGAAGCGCTTTCCCGCGGAGCGGTTCGTTGTGATTTTGTAGACTGCGAGCCGGCCGCCGTTCGGATCATCCGCGAGAATCTGACCAAGTGCCGGCTGAATGAGCGCGCTTCGGTGCACCAAAAGCTGTGGGAGAGCTTTCTTGCATCCTCTTCCACGGGATACAGTCTGATTTTTTTGGATCCCCCTTACCGGAAGGGACTCTGCCTTGCAGCGCTTGAAGCGCTGTGTGATGGGCATTTGGCGCGGCACGCCATTGTGGTGTGCGAAACCGAGCCGGAGGCGGAGCTGCCCGATGCAGTCGGGCCGCTCGCTCTCAACAGAAACGCAAAATACGGAAATTCGCGCGTTTTCATCTATCGAACGGCGCAGCAGGGGGAACTCGAATGAAAACGGTCATCTGCCCGGGCAGCTTCAACCCGGTCACATTGGGGCATATCAATCTGTTTGAACGCTGTTCCCGCCTCTTCGACGAGGTCGTGGTGGTGGTCATGCACAATGCAGAGAAGATCTATCAGGTTTCGGCAGAGCAGCGGGTCGAATGGATCAAGCGGTCCGTAACCCACCTGCAGAATGTCAGGGTGGAAGCCTATGGCGGTCTGTTGGTCGACTTTGCAAGGCAGTGCGGGGCACAGCTTTTGATCAAAGGAATGCGCGACACGAGGGATCTGATCACCGAAACGCAGATGTATTATGCCAACCGTGAAGCCTCGGGCGGCACGGTAGATACGCTGTTTTTGCCAACCGATGAGCGGTATTCCTATTTGAGCTCTTCCATTGTGCGGGATGTGGCCTCTTATGGGGGGAATATCAGCTCTTTTGTTCCGAGAGATATCCTTGAGGAAGTTGCCAAAACCTATTTTGTGAAAAGACCACTGCGATAAAAAGGGGAGGAGTAACAACTATGAATTTGGATGAACTGTTTGATCGTCTGCAGGAGCTGTTTGATGAATCATGGAGGATGCCGCTTTCCAACGGAAAAGCGGTGGTGGATGTGCTCGAAGCAACCGAGTTGATTCGCGATATCCGAAGCAACCTGCCGGTCGAGTTGGAGCAATCCCGCCGGATCGTGGATGAGCGCAAGGAGATTGTCACAACGGCGCGCCGTGAGGCCGAGGTCATGATGAAAAACGCCGAAGAAAAGGCGAAGTTTTTGGTGTCGCGCGAAGAGGTCGTGGCGGCTGCCAACCGCGAGGCAAATGAGATCCTGCTCGAAGCCAAGCGCCAGGCGACGGATGTGCTCAAGCAGGCCAACGAGCAGGCTTCCGAGCAGCTGGAGCTTGCCAACAAGCAGGCGGCGGAGCAGATTTCGGATACGAACGCCCGCGTGAAAGAGATGAAGACTACCACCAACGAGTATGTGGAGCAGCTGCTTGCCATGGTCGACAAGAACCTCACGCAGGCGGTTGCCGATGTGCATCAGGCGCAGGAAAACTTCAAATCCGCCAAGCTGTGAGGAAGGCCGAACCGGAGAAAAGAAGCCGCTTTTCGGCTATGATCGGCGGAAGAAACTCTGCTGCGCCATTTGCAAGGTTTTTGTGAAAAGAGAATACGGGAAGGATTCACGCCCTCTCTTTACCTCTTCTGCAGGGAATGGGACATTCCCAATTGCTTTGGGCTCTCGACATACCGTCGAGGGCTCTTTTTTTTTCGGGGAAAACTCAAACGAAGGAGCAACGAAAAGAATCCTACGGGGCTTCTGTGCTTCCGTGAATGGGAAGAAGAACGCACGCCGAAATAACCACAAGGGGGAAAGTGAGGGACAAAAATACATGAATATTCATGCAAAATCATGCAAATCGGAAAGCATGCTTAATAAGAAAAAAAGTTGTCAACGGCAGAATTTCTTGTTGCAATTTTAAAAATCTATGGTAAACTAGTATCAAGTGGGACAAAAGGGAGCTAAAGGGAGTATAAGGGAGAATTTGAGTATAGTATAAAAATACATACATATGTTCTTTTCTTATGAATCTTCCTTCGCTTTTTATTCTCGGAAAGGGGGACAAGCCATGCTCATCGGCCAGACTCAACACAGCTTGGATGAAAAGGGGCGTCTGATTATTCCGCAGCGCTTCCGCAGGGATCTGGGAGAGCGGTTTGTCGCCACCCGTGGACTTGACGGCTGCATCAGCCTCTATCCGCTTGAGGAGTGGGACCGACTTTCGGCCATCATTCGATCGGCCCCTATCGCTGAAGGGCGGACCATGCAGCGCTACTTCTTCGGTTTCGCGGAAGAGCTGCAGCCCGACTCTCAAAACCGCGTGCTGCTTTCGGCCAAACTGCGGAATTTGGCCGGCCTGAAAAAAGAAGTCGTCTTCGTGGGTGTGGAAACCCGCGTGGAAGTTTGGAATCTTGAGGCTTGGGAAAAGATTGAAAACAGCGTAACCGATGAAGATGTGCTGGAGGCGCTTTCCAACAGCAAGGTGTAGGCTGCGTAATAGGCCGGAAGGATGAGAAGGAGGGCTTGGCTTGGGGGAGTTGGAGCATGTTCCTGTTCTGCTGCACGAAGCGGTCGAAGCGCTTTCCGTCAAGCCGTCCGGCATCTATATCGACGGGACCATGGGAGGAGGAGGGCACAGTCTAGCCATTGCCCGGCAATTGACACAGGGCAGACTCATCGGGATCGACAAGGACGAATATGCACACCGAAGAGCGGGCGAGCGCCTGGCTCAGGTTTTGGATCGTATGACCTTTGTGCGGGATGATTTTAGCAATTTGGAGCAGATTCTCGACAGGCTCCAAATTGAGCGCTTCGATGGCCTGCTGCTCGACCTCGGGGTCTCTTCCTTTCAACTCGACGATGCTGAGCGGGGCTTCTCCTATTCCAAAGAGGCGCCGCTTGACATGCGGATGGATCGTACCGCGCCGCTCACGGCGGAAACGGTGGTCAATACTTACGGGGAAGAGCAGCTGGCAAATCTCATTTTCCGATACGGGGAAGAGCGGTATTCCCGCCGCATTGCCGCGGCAATTGTGAAGCAGCGGCAGCAGGCGCCGATCGCCACGACAACGCAGCTCGCCGCCCTGATCGCTTCGGCCATGCCGGCGGCAGCCCGCAGGGAGGCGCAGCACCCAGCAAAGCGCACCTTCCAGGCGCTGCGCATTGAAGTCAACCACGAGCTTGACGGGATCGAGCAAACGCTGCGCACTGCCGCGTCAAGACTGAATCCCGGAGGACGGATCTGCGTGATCACCTTTCACTCTCTGGAAGACCGCATCGTCAAAGAGACCTTCGCCTCTCTGGCGCAGGGATGCACCTGCCCGAAGGAGTTCCCGGTCTGTATCTGCGGGAAGAAGCCGGTGGTCCGCCTGGTCGGGCGAAAGCCGGTCACACCGGGACAGAAAGAGCTCTCAGAGAATCCCCGCAGCCGCAGCGCGAAGCTGCGCGTTGCAGAGAAGCTTGAAGGGCAGTCGGAATAAAAGAGAATTCCCGTTTCGCTTTGAAACGGTTTGGAACCAGGATTTCGAATGTTGGGGGAAAACACGATGCAGGAACAGATTCGCTATGATATCCAGCGGGAAAACGTCAGTACGGCATATGAGTTTCCTGCCTATGATGCGCGCGTTCAAACATATGACCGCAGGAGAATCATTTCGCTTGTACAAAAACGCAGACGCCGTGCCATGCTGCGTGCCGTTGCCAAGAACCTGCTGCTGTGCTGTTTTTGCGTCACTCTGTTAGGCGGTATTCTGGTCAGCACTTCACAGCTCAATGAGCTCACCACAAAGGCGGCCGCAGTACAGAGCCGGAACGAGATGCTGGTCAGCGAGCAGAAACGTCTGACGGCGCTCTGCGACATGCAGATCAATCTTGCGGAAATTGAAACGATCGCAACCGAGAAACTCTACATGCAGAAGCTCGAGCAGGATCAGATTGTTTATATCCGTCTCACAGGCAGCGATTACGGAACCGTGGTACAGGGAGAAGATCATCCGTTTGCAAGATTCCAGGATTCCCTTCGTTTTTTGGCGCAGAATGTGTCGAAACTGATGGGTTAAAACGATTCGAGGTGGTGTGCCGTTCCGGTCGTCGGAGGGCACACCACATGCCGCATTGTGGGATGCAGGGAAGTTCATAATTCCCGGTCAAACCTACTATATTTGAAATCGGAAGGAGGTGCCAACGGGTGGAACGCACGCCGCTTGATTCCGCAACCAGACGAAGAATGCTGCTGGTGCTTTTTGTCTTCCTGGGGGTCTGTTTCGGGGCCATCACAGCAAGGCTGTTCCAGATTCAGATCGTGCAGCATGAGATCTATCAGGCCAAGGCCATCGATCAGCAGGTGCGGGACACCACCGTCACCCCAAAACGAGGTACCATATACGATCGAAACATGAAAACACTGGCCGTTTCGGCCTCGGCCGAAACGGTTTATATTGCTCCCAAATCCATCCGAAACAAGGAAGAGGCCGCTTTGATTGCAAGGGAGCTTTCCCGGATCCTCGGGGTGAACGAGGAGACCATTCTTAAAAAAACAACGGCCAACAACTACTACGAAATCATCAAACGCCAGGTGGAAAAGGAACTGGCAGACGAGGTGCGCGCCTTCAAAAAGGAATACAATCTTGAGAGCGTCGCGCTGGCGGAGGATTCCAAGCGCTACTATCCCTATGGGGCCTTTGCCTCCCACGTGATCGGTTTTACCAATGTCGACGGCGAGGGGATAGAAGGGCTGGAAAGCTACTACAACGACATTCTGGTGGGAATGCCGGGACGAATCATCACGGCCAAAAACGCCCGCGGAACCGATATGCCATTCCGGTATCAGCAGTATATCGACGCCCGCAACGGGTATCATCTTGTTACGACCATCGACGAGGCCGTGCAGCACTTTATCGAGAAGCACCTCGAAAACGCAGTGATCGAATACAACGTGCAGAACCGTGCCACAGCCATCGTGATGGATGTGAGAACCGGTGCGATTTTGGCCATGGCCACCAAGCCGGACTATGATCTCAACAATCCGAGAGAGATTTCGGATCCGTCGTTGATTGCCGAGCTTGAAAGCCTCGAAGGAGAGGAATATGCCAAGCGCCAGATGGAAATCTGGCAGAGTATGTGGCGCAACAAGGCCATTGCCGACACCTATGAGCCGGGCAGCGTGTTCAAAATCATCACGGTTTCCATGGCGCTCGAGAAGAATGTGGTTTCACTGCATGAAACCTTCAACTGTCCCGGCTACAAGGTAGTCGCCGGCACGCGGATCGCCTGCTGGAAGGCGGGCGGACACGGGGTGCAGGATGTGGTGACCGGTCTCAAGAATTCCTGCAACCCTGTATTCATGGAACTCGGCGCTCGTATCGGCGGCGCCTCATTTTACGAATATGCCGAAGCTTTCGGCCTGCTCAACAAAACCGGAATCGATCTTTACGGCGAGGCCTCGGGCATTTTCTTCGACCGAAATACCATCGCAAACGGCGTGGTGGAAACGGCGGTCGCGGCTTTCGGACAGACCTTTAAGGTCACGCCGATCCAGATGATCACGGCGATTTCCGCCTGTGTCAACGGGGGATATCTCAACCAGCCCTATCTGGTCAGCAAGATCATCGACGACGACGGAACGGTGGTTCAGAGCTTTGATCCCGTTGTGAAGCGCCAGGTCATCTCTGAAGAGACCTCGGCTAAGGTGGCCTCCATGCTGGAGCAGGTCGTCAGCACCGGTACCGGTAAAAACGCCTACATCAAGGGCTATCGGATCGGTGGAAAAACGGGAACCTCGGAGAAGATCGACCAGAAAAACGCACAGGGAATCGCAGATAAGCGGATCTCCTCCTTCTGTGGGATTGCACCGGCCGACAATCCGCAGATCGCCATCCTGCTTTTGATGGATGAACCGGAAGTCGATCAGGTGACCGGAGGTTTGACTGCGGCTCCCACCGTGCGAAAGATGTTTGAGGATATCCTGCCCGCGCTCGGCATTATGCCGCAGTATACGGCGGAGGAGCTCGCCTCGCTCGAGAAGAGCGTTCCCGATGTGAGCAAATCCACCGTTTCCGAAGCGTATGCCGCGCTCAGGAGCGCAGGATTTGTGCCTTCCGTGATCGGAAACGGCGATTCGGTCATCGAGCAGGTGCCGCGCGGCGGACAGAAGCTGGCCAAGGGCGGCAAGGTTCTGCTCTATACCGAGCAGAAGGAAGCGGCGCCTCTGGTGACGGTGCCTTCCGTAACAGGACTGACGCCGGCGAAGGCAACCGCGAAGCTCGAGGCTGCGGGATTCAATATCCGGGCAAACGGAAAGGATCTAACAGAGGCCGAGGTTTCGGCGATTTCACAGTCTCCGACGGCGGGGAGTTTGGCGGAGATGGGAAGCGTGGTCACGGTTGATTTTGTCCACGAATCCGAATCCGAATGGGTCAGCGTGGACTATTAGCGAAAACAGACAGGAATCAGGAACAAAAGCTGAAGGAGGAGAACGAAGATGAAACTGAAGCAGCTTTTACAGGGTGTTGTAACCGGCTCTGAGGCGCCGGATATCGAGATTGCCGGCCTCACGAGCGACAGTCGCAAGGTTCAAAAAGGGTTTGTATTCATCGCAGTGCCGGGCACCAAGGCAGATGGACATGATTTTGCCGAAAAGGCGGTGGAGCTCGGGGCGGCGGCAGTCGTGGCTGAGCGGGCACTGCCCTTGGCGGTTCCGGTCGTTCTGGTAAAAGACGCCAGAGAGGCATATGCCCTTATGGCAGGCAATTTCTTTGGAAATCCTGCCGAAAAACTGAACCTGGTCGGCGTGACCGGCACGAACGGAAAGACCTCGACCACCTTCATCTTCAAGCATGTGCTCGAACAGCTGGGTCACAAGGTGGGCCTGATCGGCACGATCGTCAATATGGTGGGAGAGGAATCCGAAGACGCCGACAACACCACGCCCGACGCGATGGAGCTTCAGGCTCTTTTTGCCCGCATGGTAAAGGCCGGTTGCGACTGGTGTGTGATGGAGGTCTCCTCTCATGCGCTTGACCAGCACCGCGTCGCAGGGCTGAAATTCAAGTGCGGTATCTTCACCAATCTCACACAGGATCATCTCGACTACCACAAGACGATGGAAAACTATCGCCTTGCCAAGCAAAAGCTCTTTGACGTCTGCGAACTCGGCGTGTTCAATTTCGATGACGAGGCCTCGGCTGTCATGATGCAGGAGGCAAAAACAGAGAAAAACGTCACCTTTTCCACAGTCAGTGATTTTGCCGATTTTACGGCCCGCAACATCCGTCTTTTTGCCGATCATGTGGAATATCAGGTGGTCTCGAAGGGATGCCTGAACCGAGTGAACGTCGCAATGCCGGGAGGCTTCAATGTGCGCAACACGCTGGGTGTGATCGCGGCCTGTGTGGGGCTGGGCATTCCGCAGGCCGATGCGGTTACCGCCGTCAAGACCTGCAAGGGGGTTAAGGGCCGCATCGAGGTGGTTCCGACCGATACCCCCTATACCGTGATTCTCGACTACGCCCACACCCCTGACGCCCTCATCAACATCGGCAGGGCCATCCGGGACTTTGCCACGGGACGGATCATCACGGTCTATGGCTGCGGCGGAGATCGGGATCGCACCAAGCGTCCGCTGATGACAAAAGCCGTGATCGACTTTTCAGACTACTTTGTTTTAACCAGCGACAATCCCAGAACAGAGGATCCCCAGCGTATTCTCGACGACGCGGCGGCGGGAATCGGAGACAGTAAGGTGCCGCATGCCATTCTCGTCGACCGCACACAGGCCATCGCACACGCTTTGAGTCTGGCAAAAGAGAACGATATCGTTTTGATTGCAGGTAAGGGTCATGAGACCTACCAGATTCTCTCTACGGGGAAAATCCACTACGATGAGCGGGAGGTTGTGACCGAACTGCTCGAAAAGCAAAAGCAAGGAAAATAAGGAGAACGATTCGGCGGAAGGATCATCCCCTGGCGCAAGCCGGCGGGTATGGGAACCACGCGGCGCCAAGGAGGAAAAAAGCGATGAAGCTATCAGACTGGATGCCCTTTGTCATGTCGGCATTCTTCTGTATGGGAATCTCCCCGGTGTTGATTCCGTATCTGCACCGGCTGAAATTTGACCAGACCATACGGGAAGACGGCCCAACCTGGCACAACGCCAAGGGGAAAACGCCTACCATGGGGGGGATTGCCTTTGTAGCCAGCACGACTATCGGCGTCTTGCTCGGTGGGTTCGTCGCTCTGCGGCGTGTGCCGAAGGGAGCGGTTTTGGTTCTGCTGTGCGCCCTGTCCTTTGGCTTTATCGGTTTTATCGACGACTATATCAAGGTGGTTAAGAAAAGAAATCTCGGTCTGACCGCCCGGCAAAAGCTGCTGTTGCAGGTGTTGGCTGCCGCCACATTTTTATGGACGATGGCAATGGCGGGGCATGGGACGACGGGGCTTGCCATTCCTTTTTTCAACATTTCGCTGGAACTCGGGCTCTTATGGTATCCGGTTGCGATCGTGATCCTGATCGGCACGGTAAACGCCGTCAATCTGACCGATGGGATCGACGGACTCGCCTCCTGCGTCACCCTGCCCGTGGCGCTGCTCTTTTGCATGATCGGGCTGCGCTATCGGGATTTCGAGCTTTTTGTCGGAGCCAGCGCCCTGCTGGGCGGTGTTGCGGGATTTCTGCCCAGTAATCTCCCAAAGGCGAGGGTCTTCATGGGGGATACCGGGGCTTTCTTCATCGGCGGCGCCGTTGCGGGACTCGGATTTTTGGCAGGGATGCCGGTGCTCTTGGCGCTGTGCGGCGTGGTATATGTGCTGGAGGCGCTTTCGGATATTCTACAGGTCTCCTATTTCAAGGCAACGGGGGGAAAGCGCCTATTTAAGATGGCGCCCCTGCATCACCATTTTGAAATGTGCGGTTACAAGGAAGGGCAGATCGATCTGCTCTTCACCCTGGTTTCCATTGCCGGCTGCCTGCTGGCCTATCTGGCCTATATCCGCTTTTATCCCATTCTGTAACAGAAATCGGAGAGAATCGCATGAGGAGTGCTTCCAAAGCCGAAGAACGGCCGATCCAATCTTTAAAGGCAAAAACGGCAGAGATGGATTTGCCGTTTTTTGTGCTGGTGATGCTGCTGGTTTCGATCGGCCTTGTGATGGTGTTCTCGGCATCCAGCGCCAACGCCTATTTCCGCTTTGGCGACAGCTATTATTTTATCCGTGCACAGCTCCTTTGGGCGGCGATCGGCACCGTTGTCATGCTGACGACAGCCAGGCTGCTCACGCCCAAGCTGCTGCGGATCTCGGTGTTGCCGGCCTTTTTGTTTTCGCTCACAACCCTGATTCTTGTGCTCACACCTCTCGGAAGCAGCAAAAACGGAGCGCAACGCTGGCTCTTCGGATTTCAGCCCTCCGAGGTTGCAAAGCTTTCGATCATCCTGTGCATGTCCTGGCTGATCTGTCGCCAGAAAAAGAAGATCAAAACCCTCAAGGGGGGTCTCATCCCCTGCGCCTCGCTGCTGCTTCTGTTTTGCGGATTGATCGCACTGGAAAAACACATCTCTGCTACGGTGCTGGTGTTTGCCATCGGCGCAGTGCTCATGTTTGTGGGCGGAGTGGATTGGCGCTGGTTTGCGGCGTTTGGCTCTCTGGGAGTGGTTGGAGTGCTTGGCATCATCAAAGTGAGCAACTATGCCATGCAGCGTGTAAAGGTTTGGCTCGATCCCTTTATCGACCCGCTGGGTGATGGATTCCAGAGCATTCAAAGCCTCTACGCCATCGGCTCGGGAGGACTTTTCGGGCTTGGAATCGGCAAGAGCCGGCAAAAGTATCTATATATCCCAGAGCCGCAGAATGATTTTATCTTTTCGATCGTCTGTGAGGAGCTCGGTTTTGTGGGAGCCGTGCTCATCGTGCTGCTCTTTATCCTGTTGATTTGGAGAGGGTTTACCATCGCCTTCAAGGCGCCGGACCGCTTTTCGGCGTTGGTTGTCATCGGAATCACCTCTCAGGTTGCGATTCAAAGCATTTTGAATATCTGCGTGGTCAGTGGGCTGGTGCCCAACACCGGTATCTCTCTGCCCTTTTTCTCGGCAGGGGGCACTTCTCTGGTCATGCTGATGTTTGAAATGGGTATTGTGCTGAGCATATCTCGAAGGGCAAGGCTATAAAACGGAGCCAGGCAGATTTGAAAGGCCTTTTTGCCGCCCTGAGAGGCGGATTTTGTGCGTATCCCCGAAAACTGTGATCGGAGGAGTGAGAATCCTCATGAAGGTGTTGCTGTGCGGCGGCGGTACGGCGGGACATGTCAACCCCGCGATTGCCATTGCGGACTTTATCAAAGCCCGCCATTCCAAAGCGGATATCCGTTTTGTCGGAACGAATTATGGCATCGAATCAAAGCTGGTTCCGCGTGCGGGGTACCCATTAACCGAGATAGAGGTCTATGGGCTGAAGCGCAAGCTGAGCCTTGAAAATATCCGCAACGTATCCAAGGCGGTTTCAGCTATCGGCAAGAGCAAGCGGCTTCTCAGGGAGTTTTCACCCGATCTTGTCATCGGCACGGGCGGTTATGTCAGCGGGCCGCTGGTTTGGGCGGCCTGCGATTTGGGGATTCCGACCGCCATTCACGAGCAGAACGCCTTCCCCGGCCTGACCACCCGAAGACTGGCGAGCAGGGTGGACCTTGTCATGCTGGGCTTTGCAGATGCAAAGACCCGTCTCACTTGTAAAAAAAGCGTGTTGGTGGGCAATCCGATCCGCAGAGAGATCCTGTTTGCCGACAGGGCAGCCGCCAGGGAGCGTTTGGAGATCAAAGAATCCGAGCGACTGCTGGTCTCCTTCGGAGGTTCGATGGGGAGCCGGAGGTTCAACGAAAACATCCGGGAGCTGATGGCGCTGCACTGCTCGGAGGGACGCTTCCGCCACATTCATGCAGCCGGACAATTTGGGATCAAATGGCTGCCGGGAGAGCTGGAGGAGCGGGGCATCACGCCCGAACGCTATCCGCTCATCGACTTGAGGGAGTACATTTTCAACATGGAGGACGTGATGGCGGCGGCCGATTTGCTCATCTGCCGCGCAGGAGCGATCACGCTTGGAGAGCTTGCCGCAATGGGGAAACCCTCCATTCTGATCCCGTCGCCGAACGTAACGGACAATCACCAATACTATAATGCACTGGCTTTTGCAAAGGTTGGCGCCGCAGAACTCCTGGAGGAAAAAGACTGCAGCGGACAGGTGCTGTATGACAGGGTTAACGCCCTGTTGTCGGATGAGGAGAAGCTGCGGTCCATGAGTCAGGCTGCGCAGCAATTTGCCATTCTCGATTCTACACAGCGCATTTACGACAGCATCGCGCCGTTTTTACGGCAAGGAACGTCGCAGTCCGTTTGACAGGAAAGGCCGGAACCGATCCTTCATCTGCCGCATAGCATGGAACAAGGATGGAGGGTGGCAGGTATGACGATATATGAGATCGAGGGCGGAAAGCCCATGGCGGGGGAGTTGACGGCGCAGGGAGCTAAGAATTCGGCGCTGGTTCTGCTCTCTGCGGCGCTTCTGGCAAAGGATGTCACCGTGCTGAAAAATTGCCCCGAAATCCGGGATGTGGCGGCGCAGCTTGAAATTCTGCAAAGCCTTGGATGTGTTTGCTCCCGAGAGGGGTCAACCGTTGCAGTCGATGCCACGGGAGTCTCTTCAACCGAGGTTCCTCAGGAGCTGATGCGGCAGATGCGTTCCTCGGTCACACTGCTGGGGGCGTTGCTTGGTCGATGCGGGACCGGAAGCATTCACACCCCGGGGGGTTGCGCGATCGGAGCGCGTCCCATCGATTATCATCTGCAGGCGTTTGCCGATATGGGAGTTGTGATTGAAAAAGAGGGAGACCACCTCAGCGCTGCCATGAGGCAGAGAAAAGATTCTATTGTGATGCTTCCCTTTCCCAGCGTGGGGGCAACTGAAAATGTGATGCTTTTGGCAGCGAGGCTTCCCTGCACAACCGTATTGAGCGGGGCCGCGCGGGAACCCGAGATCGTGGATTTGGCGAAGTTGCTCAATCAGATGGGGGCCGTAGTGATGGGGGCGGGAACCGATACCGTCACAGTGCGGGGCAGCAACTGCCTGAATGGTGCGCAGCATACCGTACTGCCCGACCGCATCGCAGCGGCAACCGATCTATGCGCGGCGGCCGTCACAGGGGGAAGTCTCACCCTGCGCAGCGTAGCAGTTCGCCATATGGGCGCGGCAATTGAAGCTTTGATCCGATCGGGATGTGAGATCAGATCGGAGGAAGGCGCCGTATTCCTCAAAGCGCCCAAAAGGCTTTCAGGCATGGGAATCCTGCGCACCATGCCATATCCCGGTTTTCCCACCGATCTTCAAGCGCCCTTTGTCACATTGGCAGCAACGGCAGAAGGCGACAGCGTGATGGTGGAAAACATGTTTGAAAACCGCTATCAGCATGTGCCGCAGCTCCATCGAATGGGAGCGGATATCTCTGTGAGCGGGAGGGTGGCGCTGGTACGCGGGAGACCTCTGCACGGTGGACAGGTAGAGGCGGAGGATTTGCGCGGCGGTGCAGCGCTGCTGCTTGCCGGTCTTGGCGCAGAGGGGAACACAAAGGTACATGACGCACAGCACTGCATCGAACGGGGCTATGAGCGTATCACAGAGCGCTGGAATTCGATTGGCGCTTCAATCAGGGTGCAGAGTCTTGCATAGAAAAAACAAGAAGGGGGTGATCGGCCATGCCTTCCCAGACCCGAAGCGACAGCGAGGATAGAAAGGCTGCAAGAAAAACAAGAAAGCGCGCCTTAAAGAAAGAGCAAAAGGAGCAAAAAAAGCTGCAAAAGGCGGAAGACCGTGAGCTAAGGGCAAGGAAACGAACACGCCGCGCCTCCTCGGAGAAGAAAACGGGAGACCCCAAGAGGAGAAGGCGCACCGCACGGGGCAGGATCTTGAGAAAACTGCTGGGCGTGGTATTCATCACGCTTTTGATTGGGCTGTGTGCACTCGGCGTCTATGCCGTGCGCAGTCTGCCTGTCGGCACGATCATTGTAAGCGGAGACGCTCCATACAGTGAAGGCTTAGTACTTGACACCTGCGGACTGCAGGAGGGACAGCCTTTGCTGCTGCTTCGCCCCCGCCATATGGAACGGGTGCTGATGTCTCGCATGCCATGGCTGGAGAAGGCAGAGATTCGACGATCGCTGCCCGATCATGTGGAGGTGAAGCTCACCCGTGCGCTCCCCAGCTACCTGGTGCAGAGCAAAACGGGCGAGGAATACCTCGTTCGGATGGATGGGAAGGTGCTCGGGCACCTGGAAGAAGACGCGAGCGGGAAGAGCTATCCGCTTGTGCTGGCCCGCTTTGAAGATCCGATCGAGGTTGGAAAGAAGGTCGTCTTTCAGTTGGACAGTGATCGTTCCATTTTTGAGGATGTGTTTTCGTCGCTGTCTGAGAATCAATTGTTGGAAGGAGCCCGTGTAGTCAATCTGCAAAACCCCTCGGAGATCACCATTTCGTGGGGAGGGCGTTTTGTGATCGAACTTGGGGACAGCCTTCTGATTGGGGACAAGCTTCAGCTGGTGGCAGAGAGCATCAAGCGGCTGGATGAAAATGCGGTCGGCACGCTGGATGCCGCCACAGCGGGACAGGTGGTGCATCGGCCGAGCGGCCGCCGCTCCACGGGAGCGATTCCCGAGCCCGTATGAATGCAGACCGGAACGGAGTGTCCAAGGGATAGAAAGGAGGTACGGTATGGCGGATCATGAATGGAATCAGGAGTTTGAGCAGGAAAACGGCCAATCGTCGGACAAGCAGCTTTCCGTGCGGGAAGATGCGGTGACAGGCGAAGTCTTAGACGGGAATCCGCCGGCCTCGTCTCCAAAAGAACTGCCCCCTGTTGAGGCAAAACGGTCGTTTGGATTTGGCGTTTTTCTGGTCTGCATTCTCTTCGGCTTTTTGGTTTCCATGCAGTTCAAAAGCGTGAAGGTCTCAAACAACACGATCACCAGTTCCCAGCTCCGCGCAGAGGAGCTGCAAAGTCTGCTCAATAAGGAGCGTGCAAAGAATCAGGAGCTGTATGAAGAGCTGCTGCGCAGCAAGGATGACCTTTCAAGCTACCGTCAGATGGCGCTGCAGAGCGGCGACTATGCCGCCGTGCTGAACAGCGAGCTCACGCGCGCCCAGCTTGCGGCTGGTTTTACCGACGTGGTGGGACCGGGGCTCATCATCACCATGAGCGACAGCGCCGGTCAGATCACAGAGAGCGGGGCAGATTCCAATTACTATATCATTCACGACAATGATATTCTTCAGGTGGTCAACGAACTGCGAGATGCCGGAGCCGAAGCGATCAGCATCAACGGCGAGCGCCTTTTGGCCACCAGTGAGATCCGGTGTGCCGGATCTACCATCAGCGTCAACAACAATCGCTACGTTGCACCCTATGTGATTTGCGCCATCGGAGACGCCGAGGGCATGAGCTCGGCGCTGCGGATGCGGGGCGGCGTGATCGAACAGCTTGCCATCTGGGGCATTCAGATCGAGCTGCAAAAGTCAGACGAGGTTTTGATTGCGGGTTACACCGGTAAAACCTCATTCCAATATGCAAGAGAGCGTCTTGGAGAAGGGGAGGGCGAGTGATATGGCAAGTATTCTGGGGCTCGCGATCGGGATCCTGCTCGGGCTCTGGTTTCCGGGCTATTTTCCGCAGATCCTTTCCGATTATATCGGGATCATGCTGGTGGCCTGTGCCGATTCCATCATCGGTGGCCTGCGTGCAAAAGCGCTTGGGGAATACAACGAGAGCATTTTCATTTCAGGCTTCTTCATCAATGCGCTGCTTGCGGCTGCATTGACCTATTTTGGGAAGAAGATCAACATGCAGCTCGGACTGGCAGCGCTGGTCGTGTTCGCAACGAGAATTTTCCAAAACCTCGCAATCTTGCGGAGAAATCTCTTGAATTTGGACTCAGAATAGTCTAAACTTAATACCATAGATGTTTTACTGTCTGTCATTTTACAAGAAGAATGATCAACTGCGGAGGGCTTGCCCGCCGTTTGACCGAAAGCAGGAGGAAATAGCGTATGATTTTTGATTTCGATTCCAGCACAGCAGCACCTGTCAATATTAAAGTCGTTGGAATTGGCGGCGCGGGCAACAACGCCGTCAACCGCATGGTATTATCCGGGATCACAAGCGTAGAGTTTATTTCGGTCAACACGGATAAGCAGGATCTGGACAATTCGAAGGCGACGCAGAAGATCCGCATCGGAGAAAAGCTGACCAAGGGTCAGGGCGCAGGGGCCAATCCCGAAAAAGGCGCCCGTGCGGCAGAAGAAAACAGGGAAGAGCTGGCTGCGGCCCTCAAGGGCGCCGATATGGTGTTTATCACCGCAGGAATGGGCGGCGGCACCGGAACCGGCGGCTCCCCCGTGGTGGCTGGGATTGCCAAAGAGATGGGAATTTTAACCGTCGGTATCGTCACCAAGCCCTTCAATTTTGAAGGCAAGCGCCGTATGACGGCCGCCGAGGAAGGCATCCGTCTGCTCAGGGAGCAGGTGGATTCCCTGATCGTGATCCCCAATGAGCGCCTCAAGCTGGTCAGCGATACGCCGATCTCCCTGAACAATGCGTTTGAGCGTGCAGACGACGTGCTGCGCCTGGGCGTCGCCAACCTGTCGGATCTCATCAACGTCCCCGGATACATCAATCTCGATTTTGCAGACGTTTCCTCGGTTATGAAGGATGCGGGCTATGCACATATGGGCGTAGGACACGGCACCGGTCGCGACAAGATGACCGAGGCGGTGCTCGAGGCCATCAACAGCCCCCTGATCGAAACCACCATCAACGGAGCCCGCGGTGTAATCATCAACATTTTCGCGCCCAACGATATCGGGTTGACCGAGGTCGACGAGGCGGTCAGCGTGGTCACGGCGGCTGCCCATCCGGATGCCAATATCATTTTCGGAGTTTCCTTCGACGATACCTTGGCAGACGAGGTGCGGGTTACGATTATTGCCACCGGATTTGAGAAGCTTGCCACGGCGTCGGACGGACTCGCGGCAGCGGAGACGGCAGCTTCTGCAGCGGCTCCCGCGGCGCCCGCGGCGGAGTCCGATGGAATCAAGACGATTTTCGACGGAACGCCCAGTACCCATAAGCCTTTCAACACGCTTTTCTCAACGCCTTCTACGGTTGCCGCAGAAAACACCGAGACTTCCGCAGCGCCGGAGCCGACGGCGCCTGCGCGCTTTACCATCAGCGATGAGGATATCAACGATATCGATACCATCCTGAATATTTTCAAAAAGAGAGGCTGACCGGCAAGATAAAAAAGTGCCTGCTTTCTGCGTTTTGTGGAAGGCAGGCATTTTTAAAAGCTCGAAGGGGGGTCTTACAGGGTTCCGGTGCAGGGCCGGCAGGCTATTGGATTATACTGTATTGAAAAAGGAGGGAGAACGGTGCGGCTGTTTCTTGCGATTTTGCCGGATGAGCCGGTGGAACGCGCTCTGCTCGGCAGTATCACAGCGTTGAAGGAGCAAGGGGTGCGCGCAAATTATACAAGGCCTGAGAATCTGCATCTCACACTCGCATTTTTAGGGGAGACCGAGCGGGTGGAGGGGGCGATGGCCGCCATGCGGCAGGCTGCGCTCAGCAGTCGGCCCTTTGAATTTGAGCTCGATAAAATGGGCCGCTTCGGCGACCTCCTTTGGGTCGGGTTAAAACAAAACGAGGAACTGCTCCGTCTGGTAAAGGATCTGCAGGATGCGCTTCTTGCGCAGGGATTTCAGATAGAGCGCGGAAAATTCAAAGCGCATATCACGGTGGCGCGGCGTGCGGAAACACAGGGACCCATCAGGGGGATGATCCTGCCCGCGGGCATGACCGTGCAGCGGCTCTCCCTGATGAAATCCGAGCGGAAGAATGGGCTTCTGTGCTATACCGAGATCGGATCTGCAGCGCTGAGATAGGATACCCTTCGCAATACGGCTCCGCAGAGGCATGGGCGAAGAAGGAGCAATTTGAGACGAAGTCCCTGCGGCGAGATGAACCGCATCGGGTGGGGTTCAACGACAAATCGGGGCAGCTCTCGGGAAAGAGAGCTGCCCCGAATCTGTTTGGGGATGGGTTGATTCAAGATCTCCGGTTTTCAACGAAGCAATGGAGAACAAAAGAGAAGATTATTGATCAGCAGGGGAAACCAGCTCGTTCTCATCTTGGGCGGAAAGAGCCTCATGGCCGCCTTCTGTCTGCGACACAGGGTCTTTTTCTGTGGGGATGGGCTCATAGCTGTTTCCCGCAGGGAAAGATGCGTCCTTCTTTTTCTTTCTTCTCTTTGGCAGGAACTTCAGTGGATGGAATCTGCGAACCAGGAGGTATACCACGACCAGAACGACAATCCAGGGGATGATATAGATGAAGTCAATGATAAAGTTGCCGATCAGCTCGATAAAACGGCTCAGGCTGCCCGAAATTGCTTTGACCAGCCGCTCAGGATAGCTCTGTTTTTCCGGAGGCGTATACCGGGTGACCTCGCGGACATTGAGGTGAACGGTGCTGTAATCCACTTGCGACTGCCATCCGCGCAGTTGGGTGGTCATGGCCTCGATACGATACCGCACCTCGGTGAGCTGGGATTCGAGCGCGAGAATATCCTCTATGCGATCGGCCTTTTCCAACAGAGAGAGAAGACGGTCATATTGGATCTGGTAAGCGTCGAGACGGGACTGCGTATCGTAGAACTGGGGCGAGATATTCTCCAGCTGGGTGGAGACGTCGGTCACGTTGCCGAGGTCTCCGGCATGGGCCATAAAATCCGAAAACTTCGCCTTGGGGATGCGCAGGGTGTAAGTCGCATAGCGGTCGACCAGGGTCGGCATGCCCTCTTCTCCGCGGTAGACGGTTCTGCCCGAAAGATTGGAGGCTTCCGTGTAGCCGCCATACTGCCGAATCATCTCCTCCACGCCGGAGCAGGTCTGATCGAAATCCAAGGTCTCGACCGAGAGATATCCGATGTAGATCAGCTTTTGTTCCAGGTTCTCATACCCGCCCAGTGCAGCGGAATCAGGAAGAAGCGGATCGGAGTCGGGGGATTTCGATGGAGTAAAAGCCGTTTCATCTTCCGAAGCCGCTTCCAAAGTCATATCCTCGTCATACGTGTAAAAGCCGTAGTTATCGGCGCTCCTGGGGAGCCCGTCTGCCGGTGAGTCATACGATGCTTCATTTTTTGTACTGCAGGAAGCCAGAACCAGGGTCAGGCAGAGCAGCAGGACGGCAAGCCTGCGGTGCTTTATCGACGGGAGTTGTTTCATCTTGAGACCTCCTTTTGGAACTCATCTGTGTGCAGAAGGTGCAACACGTGTATTTGGTCGGGAAGGGGTGGAAAAAGTTCCGAAAAGGGAGAAGCCATTTTCCGATAAAGTCATTGAGCAGGGGGTAAAAAGCTGGTATAATAACATAGAACCACAGCAGAAAATATCGGAGGACTGCGGGAAAGGAAGTGCGTGAAATTGAAATTCAAGCCCAACAATAAACGGGAGCTCCTCGAAGCTGCGATGGGGAAACGGCCCTGCACGATGGCGGTGGAAAACGTGCAGCTGGTCAATGTTTTTTCCGGCGAGATCTACCCGGCCACCGTATATGTGTATGACGGATTCATCGCTCACATCGCAAAGGGGCAGAGCGCCGACCGATCGTTGGCCCTTGAAATCGTCGATGGAAAGGGCGCCTATCTGACGCCGGGCTTGATCGATCCCCATATCCATATTGAGAGCACCATGCTCACGCCGCGGGGATTTGCGGCTGCTGCAGTACCGCATGGCACCACCACGGTGGTTACCGACCCGCACGAACTGGCAAATGTTCTGGGAGAAGAAGCGGTGGTCTATATGCACGATGCGGGAGAAGATCTCCCGATGCGGCAGTTGATCGATATTCCTTCCTGCGTGCCGTCGGTGCCGGGACTTGAAAATGCCGGAGCGGAGTTCGATGCCGCCGTCATTCGCCGTCTGGCTAAGCTCCCCCGCGTGATCGGCTTGGCGGAAGTGATGGACTTTCTTGCGGTGGCAGACGGTGAGAGCCGAATGCTTGAGATCATTGAGGCCGCTGAGGAAGAGGGGCTCTATCTGCAGGGGCACCTGCCCACAATGGATGACCGTCTGCTCTCGGCCTATGTGATCGGCGGCCCGACCACCTGTCATGAAACCCGCACTGCGGAGGCGGCGGTGGAGAAGATCCGCGTGGGACTCCATGTGGATGCGCGTGAGAGCTCGATCGCTAAAGATATTGCCGCGGTTTGGAGCGGTGTGAAAAACCTGAGGTATCTCGATCGGATCAGTCTCTGCACAGACGATCGGGAGGCGCACGATATTCTGGAAAACGGCCACATGGACAACGCACTGCGCAAGGCGGTCGCCTGCGGCATCGATCCGGTCGATGCGCTGCGCTGCGCAACGCTGCATCCTGCGCTGGAATCGGGGCTGCAGGGGATCGGAGCGATCGCACCCGGCTATGTTGCAGACTTTCTGCTTCTGGAAGATCTCGTGAATTTTGATGTAAAGGCAGTATACTTTGCGGGAAAACTCGTAGCAAAAGACGGCCGTCTGATCGCCCCCATTGCACGGCGGAGCTTCGCTTTGGAGGAAAAGAACTCGGTCAACGCTCCCGCCCTGCGCAGAGAAGACTTTTTCATTCCGGCTCCTGTTTCGGAAGGGAAGGTTGCGGTCAATGTGATGGTTTTCCCCGAGCTTGGAAGCCCCGTCACGGCCCGCAGCGTGGAAGAGATTCCCGTGAAGGAGGGCGTGCTCGACCTGTCGCAGCAGAAAGACCTCTGCTACGTCGCCATCATCAACCGCTATGGAAGGGGCAATGTCTGCCATGGCGTGGTTCGGGGATTCGGCCTTCCCGAGGGGGCCTTTGCCTCCACCGTGTCGCATGACTGCCACAATCTTTGCATCGTCTACAAGGACGTCGACAGCGCAATGGCGGCCTTCTGGTCGCTTTGCGATTGCGGCGGCGGCATGTGCTGCGCCTGCAAGGGAGAGGTGACGACCCTGCCTCTGCCGGTGGGCGGCTTGATGTCGACCAAGTCGTGCGAGGAACTCGCGAAGGACGTTGCCTGCATGAAGGATGCGTTGCATGCCGCCGGCATGCCGCAGGAGAATCCGGTGGTGCGGATCCTCACCATGGCGCTGCCCGTCATTCCCGACGCCAAGTATACCGACATGGGATTGGTCGACGTCTATGCCAAGAAACTTCTCCCGCTCTTCCCCGAGGAGGCCTAAGCGGCGGATATGCGGAATGTCTCATTTTTGCTGCGCGCGGACTCTTGATTTGCGGGGCACACCGAATGTAGCTTGCCGCCGGGTTGCGCGTGGGACAGAAAACAACAACACTGCAGGTTTTCGAGTAAAGCTCTTAAGAAAACCTGCAGTGTTTTTCTTTTCGTTGGAGATTTCGGATTGTGCAAGAGAACAGCACGTTCCAAGAAAGAAACGGTCAAAGGGCAAGGGGAGAGGAGGCCGGCAGAGGAGCATCCGCACCGTTCGATGCGGTAAGGTCCAGCACCCTCGTTGCGATTTTCTGTGCAAGACGGCGGTTGTGTGTCACGGCGAGAATGCCCATATGGCGTTTTTGGGCCTCCTTCAGAACCACACGCCAGATCTGCGCCTGCGTGATCACATCCAGCATGGTGCTGATTTCGTCGCAGATCAGATAATCGGCGCCACTCATGAGCGCTCTTGCCACACAGAAACGCTGCAGTTCCCCGCCGGAGAGCTCCCGCGGGAAGCGGCTGAGCCATGCCTTCTCGATGCCGAATGCATCGAGCACGTCGTCCCGCAGATTTCCGCTTTCCTCCAAAACGCGCTGCAATCGCCAGCGGGGGTTGATGGCCTTTTCCGGATGCTGACAGATCAGCTGTACCGGGCACACGCCGCTTTTTGGCAGCGGGCTTCCTTCTAGAAGGATTTCCCCTTTGACCGG
Organism: Clostridia bacterium; assembly: GCA_017427525.1. Classification (GTDB taxonomy): domain Bacteria; phylum Bacillota; class Clostridia; order Oscillospirales; family Feifaniaceae; genus Galloscillospira. The sequence goes on along the minus strand of JAFRSP010000018.1, from coordinate 9,544 downwards.
CTGTAAATAACCAGCCAGAAGCATGGCAAGCGTGGTTTTTCCGTAACCGCTGGGCGCGAAAACGGCCAGACATTCTCCCTTTTCAAAGGCAAGGCTGCAATCCTTCAGAATCCACGGCTGCCGGTTGCCGTATCGAAAGAAAACCTGTTTCGCCTCAAGTGCCATGGTAACACCTCACTTCGCCGCCCCGAATCTTCCGAATGGGTGGGATTTTAGATTCGCATTCTGCGGTTTTGCAGGGGCATCGGGGGGCAAAAAGGCAGCCCTGCGGGAGATTCCCCGCATAGGGCTGAAAACCCTCGATGGGCTGAAACCCGTTTTGAGGCAGTGCGTGCCAGAGCGCCTTGGAATAGGGATGGCGCAACGCGTCGGGCCCCGCCTTGAAATCTGATGCGGGAGCGATTTCAACCGTGGTGCCGGCATAGAAAACGGCGACCCTGTCTGCGAATTCAAAGGCCAGGTCAATGTCATGGGTGATCAGGATGACCGCCTTTCCGGCGTCTGCCATTTCCCGAAACATGCGAAGCGCCTCCAGCGCCTGGTCGAGACTCATACCGGGCGTCGGCTCATCCGCGAGGATGAGCTGTGCGCCCGGGAGCAGCGCGGTAGATACCAGGATACGGCGCGCCATTCCGCCGGAGAGCTGGTAGGGATAGAGCTGCTCGGTCTTGTCCGGCAATCCAAATCGGGAAAAGAGCTGCCTGCGCCGTTCAGTCGGCTTGGGCCTTCGATGTCCATCGGCCTGCGCGCCCACCTTCATCAAAGGATCAAAGTAGGCGACAGACTGCGGTACCAGGGCAAGCTCGGTCCCGCGAAGCTGTTTTTGCCGCTGCGGAGTCAGCGCCTCGCCCCGATAGCGCATATGTCCGCGCAGGGTGGCGTTGCGGGGAAGAATGCCCAAAATGGCGGAGGCGAGCAGGCTTTTTCCTGAACCGGAAGAGCCGGCGATTGCAACGATTTCCCCCGGAAAAACCGTGAGATGCAAATGGGAGATCACCTTGAGATCAGTCTGCTCCAATCCATGGTCATACATGCGAAAGGAGACAGACAAATCACGGATCTCAAGCAGCGGCTGGTTTTTTTGTTCCATCAGGCAGGCCTCCTTATTCCTGTGCGCTGGAGGGATCCAAAATCGTGCGGAGATGTTCCCCCAGACGGTCGATCAAGAGCACGATCAGCACCAGGGTCGCGCCCGGTAACACGGCAGACCACCACATCCCAATTGAGAGATAGCGCATGCTCTCCGACAAGATGATCCCAATGGCGGATTGCTCCGGCGGTAGACCGAATCCCAAGAAGGAGATCGAAGCTTCATGCAGGATGGCATGGGGAAACATTAAAACCAGACCTACGAAGAATTGCGGTACCAGGTGAGGGAGAAGGTGGTGGATGAGGATCCATCCGCTTGATTTTCCCAGCTTGCGGGACACGGCCACATACTGCTGAGACCGCAACTGCAAAACCTCGCCCCGAATCAAACGGGCCAGGCTGCACCAGTGGGTTGCGGCAATACCGATCAGGAGGCCCTTTAAGCCCCGCCCCAAGGCAAAGGAAATCAGAATGATCAGGATGGTATGCGGCACACCCATCACAAGATCGATCACCCAGTTGATCAGGGAATCAACCCATCGAGAGCCGATGGCAGAGGCAATGCCCACAAACACGGCGATCACGGCGCTGATGACAGAGGCCGCCGACCCGACCGTCATGCTGACCGAGAGGCCCTTGACAGTGCGCAGCAGCAGATCACGTCCCAGCGCATCCGTGCCGAAAGGATGGGCAAAGCTGGGTGGCTGCCTGGCAGTCAAAAAGCTGCCGGTCACGGCGTTTTCCTGAATCAGGTGACCGAGCAGGTAGATGGTAAGCAAAAGAGCGGCGGTCAGCAAGGCGAGCAGCAAAGCTCTGGTGCGGCGGTTGTGCTTTTTCATGATTCGCCCACCTCCCGCACCCGGGGATCGATCACGCCATATAACAGGTTGGCAATCAGATTCCCCACGCAGACAAAGAGAGTGGAGAAAAGCGTGATTCCGAGAAGCAGCGGCAGGTCGCCGTTTAATCCGGCAGCTGAAACGGCGCTGCCAAGCCCCGGATAGCTGAAGACGTTTTCAGCCATCACCGAGCCGCCGAAGAGTTCGGCAAAAGAGGCGAACTGCAGCGTCAGGGCGGGAAACAGGATATTGCGCAGCCCGTGGCGGCGCAGAATCGTCCAGTCATTCTCGCCGCGCGCCCGCGCAAACAGCACATATTCGCTGTTCAGTACGTCGATCAGCTTCTGACGGGTGTGCAGGGCAATATTGGAAAACGACATCAGACTCAAGGTCAGAGCCGGCAAAATCAGATGGTGGGTTTTCTGCCAAAGGGTGACGCTTTCGCTGAGAACGCCGACCGGGGAAGAAAACCCGATCGGGAACCACTTCAGCCGCACCGAGAAAACCAGCAAAAAGATCAGCCCTAGCCAAAACGTGGGAACGGAGCTCAAAATGTAGCAGATTCGTTTGAGGATCCTGTCCGGCAGACGATCCCGGCACATCCCCATGACGCATCCGCCGAAAAAACCGATCACGCCGGACAGCGCCCAGGCGCAGAGCATCAGGGTAAGGGAGTTTAGAAAACGCTCCCGGATCAGGTCGGATACCGGTCTGCGATAGAGGGAGGATTCGCCGAGATTGCCCTTCAAAAGCTCGGAAAGCCAGTGAAGGTAGCGCTGCACAGGGGGCTGATGCACGCCCCAATAGGCTTCGATTTCGGTGCGCTGTTCCGGGGAGACCGTGGTTCCGAGCCGGATAAGGTATTGCTGCACGGGGTCGATGGGGGAGGCGCTGACAAGCACAAAGGCAATGATGCTCACGGCCAGCAGCAGGGAGAGGATCCTGACGCCGTAGGAGAGGAAAATGCGGACAAGCCGCCCGAAGGTTCCTTTCATAAACCAAAATCACCTCAATTCCGTCTGCCCTGCAGAAGCAGATTTGCCCTTTCAGCGGGGGAAAACCATGGAATCGTTTTGAAAGAACAGCCTGCCACACCGTTGGATGCGGCAGGCCGTTTTTGAAGCAGGGAGTTATTCGGCCCAGCTCCACTCATTCAGATTCTGAATCAGGGAGAATCCGTGGCCGTGCCCGTGGATCGGTTGATTCCCGATCGAAAGACCGTCGCGGACATAGGTGACATGATCGAGGTTCACGATCCAAACCCAGGGGCATTCTCCCTTCATGGAGGTGCCGGTCACACCGTTCCACTGGGCATTTCGCCAGTTGGCGTTGGCTTCCTCCACGGTGAGTGCCTCCATGGCGGCGTGAAGATACGCGTCGGTGACTGCGCTTTGATACCCTTCGGGATTGTAAAAATCATCGAGCAGGGCGCCTTCGGAGCGATAAAGGTAGTAGGATTCGTTTGGACTCGAGGAGCCCCATCCCATCAGCACGGCTTCGGAGAACATGCGCTGCATGATCACATCCCAGCCGGTGCCCTCCACGTTGATCTGAATGCCGATCTTTGCAACCTGCTCAGCTGCGGCCATCGCAATGGCCTGCCGTGCAGAGTCTCCGGAGGGATACATACAGGTGAATTCGGCCTTCACACCGTCTTTTTCCAGGATGCCGTCCCCGTCGGTGTCGGCCCATCCCGCGTCAGAGAGCAGCTGCTTTGCGGCTTCCACGTCGGTCTCGATCTGCACTTCTGGGTTGTTCCACGGCAATCCGTCGTTTTCGGAATAGGCCGGGCGGCCAAAGCCGTTCAGGACAAAATCGACGATCTGTTGACGGTCGACAGCGCAGGCGATGGCCTGACGCACCTCGAGATTGCAGGTCACATCGTTACCGATCGGAGCGCCGCTTTCGGTGGTCTGCCCCTCATTTGGGAGCATGGGCAGCGTGAACCCGCGGTTGTCAACCGAGGGAATCGCCACAACATGATATCCGTCCACCTTCGTGGTTCCAAGCGTGGCGGAGGAATAGGCCACGTCGACCTCTCCCGCCTGCACGGCGGCCAGCGCCGCATCTTCCGACATGAACACGACGGTGACGTTTTTGATAGAAGGCACCTGCCCATAATAATCTTCGTTTGCGGTAAAGAGGATCTGCTCCTGTGGCTTCCATTCGACGAATCGGTAGGGACCCGAGCCGATCGGGTGCATCCCGTAGTCCTCCCCATAGGCATGACGGGGAACGATGCCGACTGAGGCAAGGGTATTGAGGAAGATGGAGGTCGGTTTGGAGAGCGTGATCACAACGGTTCTGTCATCCTGTGCGATTGCATGCTCCATGTAGGTGAGGTCAACGGAGCCCTGCGCTGCCTTTGCTGTCTCAAGAGTAAAGGCAACGTCGGAGGCCGTGACCTTTTCTCCGTCGGTAAAATAAGCGTCGTCACGGAGGAGAAAGGTCCAGGTGAGACCGTCGTCAGAGAGGTGGTACTCCGTCGCGAGGTCATTTTCGAAATTCAACTGTGCGGTATATTTGACCAGTGTGCTCTGAACAATGGGGGAGTTTCCGTGTCCCCAGCCCTTGGTGGGGTCGAGAGTTTCTGGTTCAGAGCCGACCGCGATGACAAGACTGTCCTTGCCGGCTGTTTGTTCAGACTCCTGAGTCTTGCTGCAGGCGGAAAGGCCGGCGAGCAAAAGAAGAGCCAAAAGCAGAGCAACGATTCTTCTCAGTTTCATGGGGGAAAGCGTCCTTTCTCAATTATTTGGTCGGGATTGAGCCGCTTTCGTGTTTCCTGCTTCCCAAAGCGGAGAGAAATAAGGCTGCGGCAGCAAGCGTTTTGGGTTATGCCTGTTCGCTTATTAGAATACGGGCCTCGTCAAGACTGATTCCGCGTTGTTTGGCAATCTTGGAAAGATCGTCGTATTCGTATTTTCCCCGCACCACGCCGTATCCGGAAGAGAGCTTACGGCGCACGGTTCCGTAGGGCGTTTCCGTCGTTTCGGTTCTGCGGCTCAACACATAGCGGTTCAGCTTGCTTTCCCGGATGCCGATGGTCGTGGTATAGCGGAAGATGGCCTGAATCACCGCCTCCTTCTTGGATTCACGGCATATGACGTGAATCAGAATGCCGGGGCGGGATTTTTTCATACCGATCGGCACGGTATATACGTCGAGCGCACCGAGGGCAAACAGTTGTTCCATGGCAAAGCCGATGGCTTCGCCGGTCATATCGTCTACGTTGCAGTTCAGCTCGCAGATGCCGTCTTCCGTTCCGTCGCGTTCGCCAAGCATCGCACGGACGCAGTTTGCGGCTTCAAAATCCTTTTTTCCCATGCCGTAGCCGATGCGGTCCACCTTCATCACAGGCATTGGGCCGAAGCGGGTCGCGAAGTGGCGGAGCAGCGCCGCGCCGGTTGGCGTGCAGAGCTCCCCCTGCACGGCGCCGCCGTAGATCGGCACATCCTTGAGCAAAAAGGCGGTGGCCGGCGCGGGAACGGGAAGGATCCCGTGTGCGCATCGCACCTGTCCGCTTCCAACATGAACGGGGGAGACCACGACCTCATCGGGGGTGAGCCGATCCATCAGCAGGCAGACGGCAAGGATATCCGCAACGGCATCCATCGTGCCCACCTCGTGGAAGTGGATCTCCGATATCGGAACGCCGTGCGCATGGCTTTCAGCCTCGGCAATACCGGCATACACAGCCATGACGTCGTCTGCGATGTGTTTGGGGATCGAAAGGTGATCGCGCACGATATGTTCGATATCGTGCAGACCGCTGTGATGATGGCTGTGGCCATGGTCATGGTCATGGCCATGGTGATGCTCGTGGTCATGGTCATGGCCATGGTGATGCTCGTGGTCATGGTCATGGCCATGGTGATGCTCGTGGTCATGGTCATGGTCGTGATGATGCTCGTGGTCATGAGAATGACCGTGATGATGATCTGCCTCTCCTTCTTCCACACCGTCAATTCTGACAGACATATGGGTTCCGGTGATACCGCACTTCACAGAGGGTTCCGCCTGAAATCGCACGCCCGGGAGGCCGAGCGCGTTGAGTTCCTTGACAAATTGATCGGGATCGGGCAGCAGTTCCAAGAGAGCTGCCGTCAGCATATCGCCGGCGGCCCCCATGCCGCAATCAAGGTATAAGGTTCGCAAAACAGTCCCTCCTCACGTTCTTTTTATGTGGTTGATCATATTGGCGAGATATCCCGCGCCGAAACCGTTGTCGATATTGACCACCGACACGCCGCTGGCGCAAGAGTTGAGCATGGAGAGCAGGGCAGAGAGCCCCCCGAAGGACGCACCGTAGCCCACGCTGGTCGGAACGGCGATGACCGGACAGTCGGCAAGTCCGCCGATCACGCTGGCAAGCGCCCCCTCCATGCCGGCAATGGCGATGATCACGCTGGCGCCCATGATGTCGTCGAGGTGCGACAGGGTTCGGTGCAGACCGGCGACCCCCACGTCGTAAAGCCGTATTACCTCATTGCCGAGTACGGATGCGGTGACAGCGGCCTCCTCGGCCACAGGGATATCGCTGGTGCCACCCGTTGCGATCACGATTTTCCCGATCCCGTCGGGAGGCGGCGGCTGGCCGACGATTCCGCAGCGAGCTGCTTTCTCATAGCGCAGCGGATGAACCTTTTCCACCTCGCGGGCAGCTTCCTCGGAGAGACGGGTGATCAAAATGACCGTCTGCCCGTTTTTCTGCATGGCGTCGATGATTCCGATGATCTGCTCCGGCGTTTTTCCTGCGCCGAAGACCACCTCTGCCGTGCCTTGACGCAGCTTTCGATGCAGATCCACCTTGGCATAGCCGATGTCCTCAAAGGGCTTTGTTTTGAGCTTCAGCAGGGCGTCTTCCACGGAAACAGTTCTGTCGCGGACCTTCTCCAGCAGTGTCAGAATATCCTCATTCATCCTCGCACCTCCAAATCTAGGGAAACGGTTTGATAGAATTCCTTCAGCGTGGTCAGGATCTCTTTTCGATGGGCAAGCAGTAGCGGCCACTGAGCCTCCGACAGCTGCAGCTTGGCGTTGCCGTTTTGGCAACGCACGCGGAAATCGGTAAATCCAAGGGAAAACAGGTATCCTTCCGCACGTTCGGTTACAGCTAACTTTTCTGCGGTGATGATTTCACCGGTCGGAATCCTCGTTGCAAGACAGGCATAGGCCGGCTTGTCCCAGGTGAAGAGTCCGGCCTCTTTGGAGAGACGGCGGATCTCCGATTTTGTCAGCCCGCATTCCCGCAAGGGGGAGCGGACGGAAAGTTCCGCCAGGGCACGCATGCCGGGACGGTCCGTTGCGTCGTCGGAGGCGTTTGTCCCGTCGAGCAAAAGCGAAAAGCCATCTGACTTTACAGCATTGAGAATGGCCTGAAAAATCGCGATTTTGCAGAAATAACAGCGTTCAGTGGGATTTTCTTTCACATGAGGAGCGGTTAGAACCGAGAGCTCCAAGATCTTCAGCTCCGCGCCAAGCTCCTCTGCCAGACGGAGTGCATCCTCCAGCTCAAACTGGGGCTGAAACTCAGATTTTACATAGTAGGCTCGAACGGCTTTCGCGTACTGCTTCGCCTGATACAGCAGGTAGGCCGAGTCCGCGCCGCCCGAGAAAGCGATCGCTACGGCAGGATGCTCGCGGAAGAATTCTTGTAGATTCAAAAAACCACCTCAAATCAAAAAAGCACGCAAATCCCCTTTGCTGAGGAATTGTGTGCTTTCTAAGCATACGGTTTCATATGGTGCCAAAAAAGAGATGATCTGCCGACGCTTCTTGCGTCAGAAACGGCAGCTTCTGCTGCCGCAGTTATTGCAGTTATTATACAATACGCCGCTCAAAAAATCAACGCCGAATCCGTCAGAACGGATGGGAACCCTAAAACTTGCGCAATTCGGCTACCACGTCCTGAATCAGCTTTGTGATGCTCAGATCGCTGACGCCCACCACCACATTGTCGCAGTGGTTGACGGGGATCAGCAGCCTCTTTGCATTACTCTGTGCAACGGTGTTGGCCATCAGAGGGGTAATCTCGCCGAACAGCGCATCGGCGATGACGATTCCGATCGGGCCGACAATCACATCAGCCCGACGGCAACCGACGACCACGGCGTTTTCCCCCGTGGCGGCGTGGTCCGCCCCCGCCTTGAGCATGGCGGTGGTTGCGGCCGTGTTGGTTCCGACGGCGGTGACCGCCGCATCGGGAAAATTGGATTTGATTGCAAAAACCAGCTGTTTCCCGATTCCGCCGCCCTGGGCGTCGATCACAAGGATGTTCATGGCAATTCTCCCTAAAATGATTCAAAGGCACGCCGGCGTCTCTTTGAGAGCCTGAGTGCATTATAAAAGCCGTGTATTTTATTATTATATCATGCATTTCTATCGTTTTCCACCTCAAGGCAAGCTTTTTTACAGCAAGACCCATTGAAAAAGAACCGAGCGTTTGATCTGTGCAAAGCAGCTCAGGCGGACGGCTTTTTCACAGGGGTTCAAGCGCTTGAAAGATCGGGGCGGCCGCAGCCGGTTTGAAAAAAGAAGCAGAACAAGACTTGACAAATATTGGGAGCCTGTGCTATACTGACCATGTTGTTTACTCCCTTCAAATGCCCAATTTGGATTGCACTGGTTTGGGGTTCCCGCGCAAGGTCAGCCTGCGCGGGATCTTTTTTGTGCGGGAAATGCGGCATTTCTGGTCGCGCCGTTGACGTTGTACCGGTCTGAAATCGCAGCAGGGAAAAGAGAAATCCGGCAGTGCCTTCGGATCTGTTTGCGGGGGATCACGGAAAGAGAAGCCTTTTGCAGAAACTGCTTGACTTTTTGAAACGACTCTGATAAAATCGTATTTGCACTTGTGAATGTCAGCCTGTACGGGGGCGTAGCTCAGTTGGGAGAGCGATGCGTTCGCAACGCATAGGTCAAGGGTTCGAATCCCTCCGTCTCCACCAAACAGAGCGTGCACCCGTGTGCGCGCTCTGTCCCATTCTTTTTTCAATTCAATGCCAGCAGGGAGACATAGCTCAGCCGGGAGAGCGTTCGCCTCACACGCGAGAGGTCGTGGGTTCGAGCCCCGCTGTCTCCACCAGAAAGCCCCTCTTTCTTTTGCCTTAGGCAAAAGAAAGAGGGGCTTTTTCCCTATGTTTTTAAGACAAGAATGAGAAAAGATAGGTGATACTTCGGACTCCAGAAATCTGTAAGGAGCTGGGCACAATCGGTAATTGAAAACAGACCCTCAACAAGGTATAATTTATATTTAATAGTTTAATAAACTGCAGTGGGTGAGATGCCATGCAATACATTATTATATTCGTAGTTATAGCCGCTGTAATCATCAACATAGCCCTAAAGCCTCCATCCGAAAAAGCCCTAAAGCCTCTAAAGCCTCCATCCGAAAAAGGCCAAAGGAGTGAACAGGCTGTAGCTCAAAGGCTTTTGGCAGACGGCATCCGTAGACATGGCGGAAAGATATTGACTAACCTTTATATTCCCAAAGAATCCGGCGGCACTTCCGAAATTGATGTTTTGTATATAACGTGTAAAGGTTTATTCGTAGTGGAAAACAAAGACTATGTAGGATATATCTTTGGAAATGAATTCAATAAGAATTGGACTGTTACGCT
>JAFRSP010000017.1 GCA_017427525.1 Clostridia bacterium | reverse complement strand
GGGCCGGGGCAAGAACCGCACCCAGCGGATGGTGATCTACTACAAGTTCGTGGGCTATCTGGAGATCCCCTCCCACCTCTCCGCGCCGAACTACAAGGCCGATCTGCGGCAGGGCGTGGCGGTGGAATACGTCTCCTGCGAGCCGACGGAAAGTACACGCGAGCTGTTCGACGAGGACTGCGAGCCGGTTGAAGAAGAGCAATAAAAAAACCGGAGCAGGCGGAAACCTGCTCCAGTACATCAATGTTACTCGGCAAATCCTTGAAAAGACGGCTGTAGAAAGCAAAAGCCTGAACTCCAAAACGGCCCATCCAGCAGGCTTTGCATCGCTTGGCTGATTCTTTCCTCATGTGTCCGGGATGCAGGAATTATAAAATAGTCCCGGATGGAACGGCGAGGAAATGTCATCACGGAAAAATGCTTCCTACCTAGCACAGGATCAGCAGCAAAACGTGCAGCATGCTCGGCGATGTAAGCCTCCACTTTCTTTCGCGGTCTGTGATTGTAAAAGATCACACTTTTCTCAGACGCGATGTAGTCAGAGACCTCGCGGAGCCAAACATATTTTGGACTCTTCGGTGAGCCGGGTTTGACACTCTTCACGTTCAAACCGTTGTCCGGGTCCAGAAAGACAATGTCGCAATCCGCAAGCTTGGTAAGGGCTTTCTGATGCCAAACTTCACGCTGATCGGTCTCCCGGGGAACCTCTTCGTTCACAAAAAGATCGCTGGCAAGCAGGCGAGCCTGCTCCAGCGCCTGTACGGAACGAGCCTCACGAAGGTCGAAAATCCTGTTCAAAGCCGCAGAGAGCTCCGGATCCAATTCCGCATATTGAGAAGGAATCCTGTATTTGCCGTCGTCATGGATCTCAGAGGGCAAGGTTTTCGCAAGATACCAATTAACGCCCAATTTCAAACCCTGCGCTTCCATTGCGCGGAGCAATGCAAACTTTCCGTAATCACCGATATCGCCGGCGTATCGATTCTGCATAAGAAACCTCCTGCGTCGGAGTGATGATTGAATGATAGCAACTACTTCAATCAATTTCAAGGAAAAGAGCGTAAAAAACAGGTGGATGTAACTGAAATCCGTTACATCCACCCGATATGGTTGCGGAGGAAGGATTTGAACCAACGACCTTCGGGTTATGAGCCCGACGAGCTACCAGACTGCTCCACTCCGCGGTATTGCTTTCTGTACTGGATAATATAGCACAATCGTTTTGCCCTGTCAAGTCCTTTTGCAGGTGATTTTGCCGGGCAGGAAAATCAAAGCAAAATGCACAGTTCGCCCTTCAGCGCCTTCTGAAAGTAGGATATGCCGTTTTCTCTGTAAAAATACCTGCCGCGTCGGGTTTCCTCAAGAAAAAGAGCAGACGAGCCGAAGCCTTGACCGGCCTCGGCTCGTCGGGAATCCTATTCATAATACAGGACAAATCCGCCTTTTTGTGCATGACCGGTGTCCCAAAGCTTTGCAAAATCCAGCCATTCCCCCTGACCGTAGGTAACGGCCTTGATCAGGAAGGCATCGGGCGTTTCGTCATACCCATTGACCAAAAACCAATGCCAGTTGTAGTCGTGAAAGACCTCGTCCTTATGAAGGAGCATGAGGTAGGGAATGGGATATTCCAGATCGATCTGACTCTTGATGGCGTTTTTGGCAAGGTCAAAGGGTTCGGTCCCCTCAAGGCTGCGCATTTTGAGCCGCACGTCTTTGCAGGTAGCCAGATAGTCCCGAAACCCGTCCATGTAAGTCACCGTTTTGTTGATGCCGTGCATCCGCGGGCTCAAAAAGGGCTTCATGGTAAGGGCAAAATCGATGAATTCCTCTTTTGTGACATGGTGCGGATCGTAGGGGTAGAGGGATTCCATGTTTTTATACTTTGCAAGATAGATGCAGCTGTCGCAGGCCGTAACCGCGCCGCAGCCGCCGCGATTCATCCAGGTATCGGTAAACCAATCTTGGTTGCTTCCATAGCTATCGCCGATCTCATAGTGTAGCAGTTCTTTCATTTTTGCCTAACATCCATCCGTTCCAGCCTAGTAATTACCGACTATTATGCAGGATTCCTCTCTGATTGTCAATTCTTCCCGCAAAAAAGCCTCTTCTGCTCAGGGAATGCGGAAAAACTGGCGACGCCGCGAGTCACAGTCCCTCTTCCGCGGCCAGTCTGCGGCCCATGAGCACGCCCATAGCCGAGGCCATCATCAGGCCCCGCGTCCAGCCGCTGGAGTCGCCCAGACAGTGCAGTCCCTCGACCGAGGTGTTGAAATCCGTGTCCATCTTGACACGGTTGGAGTAGAATTTGAGCTCGGGCGAGTAGAGCAGCGTCTCGTTGGAGGCAAAGCCCGGCACCACCTCGTCCACCGCCTGGATGAAGTTGATGATATTGGTCATGGCGCGATAGGGCATGGCGGCGGTGATATCGCCGGCCACCGCATCGGTCAGGGTGGGCCGCACGTTGCTCTGCGCCAGCTCCTTGGGCCAGGTGCGCTTTCCATCGAGGATATCGCCGTAGCGCTGCACCAGGATATGGCCTGCGCCCAGCATGTTGGTCAGCTCCCCCACCTTCTGCGCATAAGAGATGGGCTGGTTGAAGGGATAGTTGAAGTTGTGGGAGCACAGAATGGCGAGGTTGGTATTGGCGGATTTGGTCTCTTTGTAGGAGTGTCCGTTGACCACGGCCAGGTCGTTGTCGTAATTCTCCTGGCTGACAAAGCCGCCGGGGTTCTGGCAGAAGGTGCGCACCTTGTTTTTAAAGGGGCGCGGATATCCGATCAGCTTGGATTCATAGAGCACCTCGTTGACCCGCTCCATCACCTCGTTGCGCACCTCGACCCGTACGCCGATATCCACGGTGCCGGGCTGATGGGCGATGCCGTATTCGGCGCACAGCTTCTCCAGCCAATCTGCGCCGCGCCGTCCGGTGGCGGCGATGGTGTGGTCTGCGCGCAGTTCAAACTCGCGGCTGCCGTCGCTCACCAGGATGCCGATGCAGCGGTTGTTTTCGATCAAAAGGTCGCGGCACTCGTGACCGAAGAGGATCTCCACGCCGTTGTCCAGAAGATAGCGCTCGATTTCGGCATAGAGCTTCTGGGCGCGCTCGGTGCCGAGGTGCCGGATGGGGCAGTCCACCAGCTTCAGACCGGCCCGAATGGCCCGCTTGCGGATCTCCTTGACCTCTTCGCCCCCGTGCAGGCCCTCCACATGTTCGTCGGCCCCGAATTCCAGATAGATTTTGTCGGTATAGTTGATGGTTTCCTGGGCCAGATCCTCTCCGATGAGGGAGGGCAGGTCGCCGCCCACCTCATAGGAGAGCGAAAGCTTGCCGTCCGAAAAGGCGCCGGCTCCGGAGAAGCCGGTGGTGATGTGGCAGTAGGGCTTACAGTTGACGCAGCGTCCGGTGACGGTCTTGGGGCAGCGCCGGTTTTCCACCGCCTGCCCCTTTTCCACGATGGTGATATGCCGCTTGCTTCCGCGGCGCAGCAGCTCAATGGCCGTAAAGATCCCGGCGGGACCTGCGCCGACAATGATGATGTCGCCGTTCATGGGTTCACTTCCTTGCCTGAAAACTGATGTTGGGAATCATACGCCATTGGGCAGTCCCCGGCGCATGCGGGAAAACATGACGTAAAATATGAAAAACAGAAGATCACGGAAGGGGCATGCGCACCCTCCCGTGACGTCTCCTGAAAGGTTCCGGGTTTTGAGGACTCTCTTGCTTTTGCCTTACAGAGCGGCGCAGGCGGCTTCGATCTCGTCTTCGCAGGCCCGCATAGCAGAGAGGGTCCGGTCGAGCAGCGTATCGAGCTCCCAGCCGAGCTGCTCTGCCCCCTGGCGGATCACATCGCGCGAAACGCCGGCGGCAAACTTTTTATCCTTGAACTTTTTCTTGAGACTGGAGAGCTCCATGTCCTTGCAGGACTTGGAGGGACGCATGAGGGCGGCCGACCAGATCAGGCCGGTCAGTTCATCCACGGCGAAGAGGACCTTCTCCATGGGAAGCTCGGGCGCAACGTCGCAGCACAGGCCGTAACCATGGCTGACCACGGCGTGGATCAGGTCTTCACCGCATCCGGCTTCCCGCAGCAGCTCGGGAGCCTTGACGCAGTGCTCCTCGGGGAAGCTGCCGTAGTCCACGTCGTGCAGCAGGCCGACGGTCTTCCAAAAAGCCTCGTCTTCGCTTTCGCCGAGCTCTTTTGCGAACCATCCCATCACGGCTTCCACGGTCAGCGCGTGACGGATCAGGAAGGGCTCCTTGTTGTATTGCTTCAGCAGCGCAAGCGCCGCCTCTCTGGAAATGCTGGTCATTCGAATCTCCTCCCTTTGAAGCATACTTGATGGGTCTTTGCCTTTATGAAAACCTGGTTTGTTTGTGAAATCATCATGAAAAAAGCCTTCTGCAGGAAACGGAGCAAAACTCCGGTTTCGGAAAAGCCTCAGGGGGTTCACCGGACGAGCAGAGCCGCGCGAATGCGCGCAATGACAGCCTCCGTGAGGCCAAAGCGCAGCAAAAACTCCTTCGCGCCGCCGTATTCCCGGTCGATGTGGGCGAGGAACTGCTCCATATTTTCGCTCTGGCTACGCAGCACCACCCTGGCAACGGCGTCGTCCTTCGGGGGGAACGCGGCCAGTTTTGCGGCAAGATAGATTTCGGTGACGGCATAGTCGGCGATGATATCGGCCGGATGTACGCCAAGCAGCGCGAGCAGCAGGCCGGCGATCACGCCGGTTCGGTCTTTGCCCGCCGTGCAGTGAAAGAGTACGCCGCCGCGGGTCAGCCCCTCGTCGAGCGCCTCAAAAACCGACACAAAGGCGGCAGGATTGGAATCGGCCATGGCGCCATACAGGGTATTGAGACTGTAGAGAAACGAATCCCGAATAGGCATGCCGGTGCGCTCGGTTAGATCGTCGATATTCCCCAGCAGGGGGATGCTGCGGTAGACAACGCCGGGTCTTTGCGCAAAGTCGTTCGGAACACGGCGGCATTCATCCCTGCCCCGCAGATCGATCACGGTGCGCACGCCGGCCGCCTCGATCGCGGCAAGGTCGCTTTCCGGAAGCCCGCCCAGCAGGTCCGAGCGCCAAACGCGGCCGTAGGCCGTCACGCCGCCGTCGCCGGCATAGCCGCCCAGATCACGCAGGTTCCAGGCCTTTGTCAGGGGAAGCCTTCTCAAAGGGAGCATGCAATCCCTCCTGACGGCCGAAGGGCCGTTTTTTCAAGTATCTATTATTATACTGGGTTTTTGCGGAAAAAACAAGAGAAGAACGGGCGGCTCTTTTCCGAAAAAGAAGGCGGAAGCAAGGGGATCAGGCCCTGCCGGAGGAAAGAAAACACCCAAGCGGCCGCCTCTTCGCGAAGAGGCAAAGCTCTTCGCCGCGGACAGGGCGCGTGAAGGAACCGAGACCATGGGGAACCTCTTTCTCCCTTTTTCGACCAAGAGAATAGAAAGCACAACCCATCCACCCATTGAAAGGAGAAAAACGAGATGAAAAAGAGGATGCTTGCGCTTGGAATGGTTCTGCTTTGTCTGCTGGTTTGGACCGGATGCGGAAAGCTCAGTCCGGCCTCGAAGGGAGACGAAGAGGCGGATGCGCTGAAGGAGCGCGTGCTGGAACGCATGCAGACCCTCACAGCCGACGATGTCAAATGGCTTGATGGACCCTTTGCCCCCGTTTCGCCCCGGCAGTTTTCCGATGCGATGCAGGCAGCCGCCGCGCATCAGATCGATTTTGAAGAGGAGGAACCGTCCTTTCACAGAGACTATTACACCCTGACCGCCTATCTCTCTGGCGGACCGGAGGGCTACAGCTCGGAAGACGAGCAGTTTACCCTCTTTGCGGGGCTGGAGGAGGATTTTGTCACCGTCCGCTATCATGGAAAGGAGGGGGAGAACGCCATCCTCTGGTTCTCGGACGGCGATCTGTACCGCCTGATCCGCAACAGCTATCACAGTGAGAATGCAGTCGACGAGACGGCCTACGCCCCCTATCGGGAGAGGATCGAGGCGCGGGCGCAGGAGGCCGTGGAGCATTCCGGCGACGCGGTCGGCGCAGCCCCCTTCAGCGGGTATGAGGTGGTGGCCTTCACTCCCGTGGATGCCTTTGAGACCTCCGACGGCAACTATACGGTGTATGCGTGGGACGTGGCCTTTCTGACAGACGATCCGGATGCGGTCTGCTGGGCGGGCGGCATGTATCTGGATGCCGAAGCAAGAGTGCGGGCATATGAGCAGGAGACCTACTTTGCCGTAAAACGGGAGCAGGACGGGACCGAGAAGGTTCGCTTTTTGTTCTGGGATCTGTTTGCGGGCCCCGACGAGGAGACCGGCCGTGCAAACGCGCGCAGCAGGGTGGAGCAGGCCTTTGCGCCAAAGGAGGGCTGAGCACAAGGACGGCCCTTCCTTTTGAAAAACCAGGGCGGGCGGCCGCGGCCGGAGACAGCCGGCTATACAGCGGCCGCGCCGCCCTGGTTTTGGTTTGAGCGCTTCTGTCCCGAAACCTGCGCTGCAAGGTAAGATTTTCTGCTCTGGCCCTTGTCGTGGGGTGAAAAATCGAGTATAATAAAGTTTATCATAACAGGAAGAGGCAGGCGTTTCCCTCAAGCGGAAGGCTTGCCGTGTTTCCAACGGGAGTGTAAGCAGAAAACATGGGAACGAAAAAGGACGAAAAACTGGTTCAGGAGATCACCTCGCGCGAGGTGGACTTTGCAAAGTGGTATACGGATATCGTGAAAAAAGCGGAGCTGTGCGACTATTCCAGCGTGCGCGGCTGCATGGTTCTGCGCCCCTATGGCTATGCCATCTGGGAAAACATTCAGAGGATCCTCGACACAACCTTCAAGCAGCTCGGACATGAGAATGTCATGATGCCCTTGTTCATCCCCGAGAGTCTGCTCCAGAGGGAAAAGGAGCATGTGGAGGGCTTTGCCCCCGAGGTGGCGTGGGTGACGATGGGCGGCAGCGAGCAGCTGGCCGAGCGCCTTTGTGTGCGTCCCACCTCCGAGACCCTTTTCTGCGAGCACTATGCCAATGTGATCCACTCCTATCGGGATCTGCCGAAGCTCTACAATCAGTGGTGCTCCGTGGTGCGCTGGGAGAAGTCCACGCGTCCCTTTCTCCGCACGGCGGAATTCCTCTGGCAGGAGGGGCACACCATGCACGCTACCCCCGAAGAGGCGATTGCCGAAACCGAGCGCATGCTCGACGTCTATGCCGACTTTGCCGAGCAGCAGCTTGCCATGCCGGTGATCCGCGGCCGCAAGACCGATAAGGAGAAATTCGCAGGCGCCGAGGCCACCTACACCATCGAGGCCATGATGCACGACGGTAAGGCCCTGCAGTCGGGCACCTCCCACTATTTCGGCGACGGGTTTGCCCGCGCCTTCGATATCACCTTTGCCGACCGCGACAATCAGCTCCGGCATCCGCATCAGACCTCCTGGGGCATGTCCACCCGCATCATCGGCGGTATCATTATGACCCATGGCGACGACAACGGTTTGGTTCTGCCCCCCGCCGTGGCCCCCATTCAGGTGGTCATCCTGCCCATCGCCTTCCACAAGGGCGGCGTGCTGGAGGCGGCGCAGCGCGTGCAGGAGCAGCTTCGGGCCGCCGGTCTGCGCGTGAAGCTTGACGACAGCGATGCAACGCCGGGCTGGAAGTTCTCGGAGTATGAGATGAAGGGCGTTCCGCTGCGCCTGGAGATCGGCCCCAGAGACCTCGAAAACGAGAGCTGTGTGGTGGTCTCGCGCGACAACAGAGAGAAAACGGTGGTGCCGCTTTCCGAGCTGACCACCCGTCTGCCGGAGCTGCTGGAGGCCTATCGCGCACGGCTTTACGAGAGTGCACTCAAGAATCGCGAAGCGCGCACCAGCACGGCCCTCACCATGGCGGAGCTCATGGAACAGGCCAAGGGCAACGGCTTTATCAAGACCATGTGGTGCGGCGACCTCGCCTGCGAGGAGACCGTGAAAGAAAAGGCTGGCCTGACAAGCCGCTGCATGCCCTTTGCTCAGGAGCATCTGAGCGATGTTTGTCCCATCTGCGGCAAGCCTGCCAAGACCATGATCATCTGGGGCAAGGCCTATTGAGTCCCTGCCGTCCGGCAGCGAAACGGTTTTCCGGTTGAACCAGTTCCGCGAAGAAACATATCCGCTCTGTGCGGGAGCGGTATGTGCGCGGCTGCGCGTGGAGACGCCGCCATGTCGAAAGCCCGGCGCCTTCACGCGCGGCCCCTTGATTTGAAAAAGGAGAAAAAGCGCGCTCTTTTGCCGCGCAGCGGTTGATTTGCAGCCGATTCAACAAGAAAAAGGAGTTTGATGACCCCCTATGGACAGCGACAGTTGGTTGCCCATATTCGCAATCGCGGCCCTGATTCTGGCGGCCTGCTATTTTGCCATGGCCGAAACGGCTTTGGCCAGCGCCAATCGGATCCGCATCAAGAGCCTTGCGGAGGATGGAGACCGCCGCGCCGTCAAGGTTTCGGCCCTGATCGACAATTTCGACAAAACGCTTACCACGCTTTTGGTGGGCACCAATATCGTTCATATTGCCTGCGCATCCCTGACCACGCTCTTTGTAACGCGGCTGTGGGGTTCGGGGGCGGTTGTCGTTTCCACGGTCGTGCTGGCGATTGTGGTCTTTTTTGTTGCGGAGATGCTTCCCAAGAGCTTTGCGCGTTCCTATCCGGAGCAGACGGCGCTGGCCCTCGCCCCCTCTCTGCGTCTGATTCTCACGCTGCTCACACCGCTCTCCTTTCTGTTTTCGGGGATTTCCAAGCTGTTGACCCGTCTCTTTGGCGAGAAGGAGACCCCCACGGTGACCGAGGACGAGCTCTACGACATCATCGAGTCGATCGGCGAAGAGGGCGGGATTGAGGAAGAGGCCTCCCGCCTTATTCACTCGGCCCTGGAATTTGACGATATCACCGTGCAGCAGGTGCTGACCCCCCGCAACCGGATGATCGCCCTCTCGATCGACGATTCTCCCGAGGAGATTCTTTCTGTGATTCGGGAGTGCCGCCATTCCCGCCTGCCGGTTTACCGGAAAACTCCCGACAATATCGTGGGGGTTCTCAATATCCGGCGCTACCTCAAGGCCTATCTTGCCCAGCCGGCCGGCCTGTCTCTGACCGAGCTGCTGGACCCACCATATTTTCTGCCCAGAAAGCGGCGCATCGACGACGCGCTCAGCGATATGAGCGCCCACAAGCAGCATCTCTCGGTGGTGCGTGACGATTTCGGCGGTGTGCTGGGCATCGTCACGGTGGAAGACATTCTGGAGGAGCTGGTGGGCGAGATCTGGGATGAAGACGACGATCCCGTGCAGGAGCTGAAAGAGCGCGCCGTGAGGAATCCGGCGCTCAAGGCCTTTGAGCGGGAGAAGACGGGAGAGACGGAGGATGCGTCCTCCCTGCAGGAGGAGCGGTCGCAGCCTTGAGCCGCCTGCGCGGATTTGCGCCGCAGTTTGCGCCGGAGAGAATCCGGCAGAGTCCGCATGCCAGGGCGGCGTGCGGCAATTCAAATATAACAGGAGTTGATTGGTCTTATTATGGACAGTTGGCCTACCATCGCCCTATCCATGCTGGTTCTCATTCTGTGCTCGGCCTTTTTCTCGGGCTCTGAGATCGCCTTTGCTTCGGTCAACCGGATGCGGATCAAAAAGGCGGCGGAAGAGGGCGGACTTCGTGCCCGTGTGACAGAGAAGATCGCAGAGCACTACGACAAAACACTGGCAACCGTGCTGATCGGAAACAATCTGGTCAACATGGCGGTGTCTTCGGTTGCCACCCTTGCCGCCATCTCCTTTGTGGGAGAGGCAAAAGGCCCGTCGCTGGCAACGCTTGTGAGCACGGTGCTCATCCTGATTTTCGGAGAGATCACCCCGAAGATTCTGGCAAAAAAGCACTGCGAAGGCTTTGCGGGAGCCGTTGCACTTCCTCTGCGTCTGATCATGCTGCTGCTGGGCCCGCTGGTGGCGGTGGTGATTTGGCTGGTCGACCGTGTGTCGCTGCTATGGGGCGGAAAACCGCAGCCCGCCGCCGTGACCGAAGACGAGCTGGTCACCCTGATCGAAACAGTGGAAGACGAGGGAGTGATCGACGAGGAGCGCAGCGACCTGCTGCAGTCTGCCATTGAATTCTCAGAGATCGAGGCGCAGGAGATCACGACCCACAGGGTGGACATGCTGGCGATCGATATCGAGGAATCCCCCGAGGAGGTGGAGCGCATCGTCAATCGCTCGCCCTTCTCCCGGATCCCGGTTTATGAAGACAGCGTGGATAACATCATCGGCGTGCTCCAGCTCAACCATTACTACAAGAAGCGGCTGGAGGGCGAGGTATTCGACCTGCGCGAGATTTTGACCGAGCCCTGTTTTGTGCCGCAGTCGCTGCGCCTGCCAAGGGTCCTGGCCGAGATGAAGCGGCGCAAGCTGCACCTTGCCGTGGTGGTCGATGAATACGGCGGCACGCTGGGCATCATCACGATGGAAGACGTGCTCGAGCAGCTGGTGGGCGAGATCTGGGACGAGACCGACGAGATCATCGACGAGTGCCGCCAGATCGACGAAACCCACTATGAGGTGCGCGGCTCCATGAGCATCTATGATTTTCTCGAGCGGATGGAGCTCGACGATCACGACTTCGAAGAGGAATTTGTCACGCTTGGGGGCTGGGCCATCGACGTACTCGAGGGATTCCCCAAGCCGGGCGACCATTTTGAATACAAGAATCTCACCATCACGGTGACCGAGATGGAGGAGCTGCGGGTGACCCGCCTGCTGGTGGAGCGCCGTCCGCCCGAGGAAGAGGACGAATAGAAAAAGTAAAGCCCCTTCGGGCCGCGGCCGGAACGAAGGGGCTTTTCAAGTGGTTTGCCTGAAACAAAAAAGAGCGGATGTTGCATGGTTGTGCAACATCCGCCCCTGTTGTTTTGGAAAGGCCAAAAGAAAGGAACATCGAGGAAGGGGTCAGAGAGAAAAGACCGGCAGGCTGAAGAACAGCCCCGCCGCGATGCCGGAGAGATAGAGAAGCGCCGTCACACGGAAACTCTCGCGCAGAGAGTTTCCCCGAAAGAGGGTCACAAGTCCCATGCCGGCGCTGGTGCACAGGCCGGCCACCGCCGCGCCGAAGCTCAGGCTCCCGTCGAAAAGCAGCTTGCTCAGCAGCACCGAGGCGGCGCAGCTCGGGATCAAGCCAAGCAGCCCCGCGACAAAGGGCTGGAGCAGGCTTCCGGTGAGGAGCAGCGAGGCAAGCCGCTCCTCGCCCAGATAGGACAGAACGAGATTGAGCGCCAGCATCACGGCAAACAGCAGGAAGAAGACTTCGCCGGTTCTTCGCAGAGCAGCCCTGAGGATCCCGCCGGGGCGCTCGGTATGGGCGCAGTCCTCATGCAGCTTGCGGACCGGCATACGGTTCCGCTTGAAGAAAAGATCGATTAGCAGACCGGAGAGGACGCCGACCGTCAGCTTGACCGCCACGAGTCGAACGGCCAGCGGGGCCCCGCCCGGATAGGCCAGCAGCACCGGCAGCGCTTCGTCCGAGGTGGAGAGAAACACCGCCAGCAGGGTTCCCGTTGTGATCAGACCGCCGTCGTAGAGGCTTGCCGCCGCCACCGAAAAACCGCATTGCGGCACACAGCCGAAAAGAGCCCCCCAGACAGGCCCGCTGTGGGAGCGGGTCAGGGCACGTGTCAAGCGATTGGCTGTGCGGTGCTCCACATACTCCAAAAGCAAATATGCGCCAAACAGCACCGGCAGCATCCGAAGCGCGTCATGAACGGTCTCTTCCAGAATCTCCGACATGTTGATTCCTCCAGGTTCGCTGCCTGTCTCTCTCCTGTTCGGCAGAAAGCTGCTGCGCGAGCTCCCTCCTCAGGGTGGCAAGCTGAACAGACATCTGTTTGTGCAGCTGGATGGGCAGCATCTGATACTGCTCATCGGTCAGCTGCGTGGGATCGATGGGCGGCAGGAACTGAACCAGAACATGGGCCCGGCGAATACCGCCGGGACTGGTTTCCCAGATGCGGTAGCTCCCCTCGATGAGAACCGGCACGATCGGCACTCCCGCAGCCTTCGCGGTGACAAAGGCCCCTTTTTTAAAGGGACGCATCGTCTCGCCGCGGCTTCTGGTGCCCTCGGGGAAGATGCAGACGGCATGTCCTGCCTTCAGCGTCGGCACGCAGGAGTCGAGCAGGGTGGCCATGGCGCCGCGAGGGTCTTCGCGGTTGATGGAGACGCAGTGGATACGGCGCATCCAGCTTCCGATCACGGGGATGAAGCGGACAGAGGATTTTGCCACAAAGCCGAAGAGGCGATCGGTTGCGCTCAGCAGGATCGGGATATCAAAGTATCCCTGATGGTTGCTCACCATCAGGAACCCGCCCTCCGGCAGGTTCTCCTGCCCCGAAACGGCGTATTGCACGCCGGCGACAGCACAGAGCGAACGCGCCCAGAGCTGCACAACGAATTGCGACGTCTGCTGAGAGAAGCCCGTTCCCCCGAAGGCATCAGACAGGAGGAGTAGCAGCAGAATGGGGACGGACGCCAGTAAAAACGCCGCGAGATAGAGAAACCACAGAACTGTTTTCATGAAATCACACCTCTATCGCAGCACATCCCGGAAGCGCACCAGGGTGCGGCAGAGCGCCGAAAACAGGTAGGGCCAACGCGGCTGCACCCTTGAAATCCGGCGCTGAATTCGTTAGAATAAGAAAAAGTCTTGCGCGCGCGGCAAGAGACCTGCGCAGGCTTTTTCTCATTATACCACAATTTTCATTCGGTCAAAACTATTTCAAAAACAAAATTGGAGGAATGCCCTATGATTCGCCACATCGTTCTGTTCCGTTTCAAGGAGACCGCCGAGGGAAGGACAAAGGCGGAGAACGTTGCGATCGCCCGCCAGAAGCTGGAGGCGCTGCCGCCGCTGATTCCGCAGATCCGTGCGCTGAAGGTGTATGACAACTGCAATTTCAACGGCACCAATTCCGACCTCGCGCTGATTTCCGACTATGACAATCTCGACGATCTCGAGATCTATCGCGTCCATCCCGACCATGTGGCGGTGGGAGTTTTCATGCGGGCGACCACCGTTG
>JAFRSP010000016.1 GCA_017427525.1 Clostridia bacterium | reverse complement strand
GTTGGGACGAAGACCGCTCCCCTGTGCGGGCGCGCCGGCCGGTCTCTGGTTGGTGTTGGGACGAAGACCGCTCCCCTGTGCAGGGACCCTTTCCTGGGTCGGACGCGGCGCAGGCGCATCCTCCCGTGCACGCTCTGACGCAGGGGCCCGCTCACTGCGCGGACGCGGCTCTCCCCCCTCGCGCTCGGCCTGCAGGGCCGGCTTTTGGGGCTCGGCTGCCGCGGGAACCGCGGCCACCGGAGCCTTCGCAGGAGCTGCCTTCTCGTCTGCGGCAGCCTCTCTCGCCCGCTTCGCGGCAATGGCGGCGGCCGCCTCTTCCCGAATTCTCTGTTTGGTCAGCTCGGCCTCTGCCGCTGCCTTCTCTCTGGCCTTGGCCTCGGCCGCCAGCGCCTCGGCCCGCTCTTTCTCGGCGCGCGCCCGCTTTGCCGCCTCGGTATTGCTGCGAGCCTCTTCTCCGGCTTTGAAGTACGCGTCGAAGGAGGACACGCTGTTTTTCTGCGACAAAACCTCAAATATATAGTTGAGTTCTTCGGTTTCCAGCGCCGCCATGTGGTTGCGCTCCTTGCCGAACCGATCCTTGAGCAGCTCCATGATATCCTTGTTCTGCAGATTGAAATCCTTTGCAACATCATGGACGCGATATTTTACTACTGCCATCCTACATGACCCCCTTCTTGCTCTTGCTGCGGTGCGAGGCTCTCCAAAATAGCCCGCGCCAGACCCGCATCGCCGACGGCTGCCGCCGCGACCTCATTCGTTCCGATGGCGTGTCCCAGCTCCGCCATGGAGCAGGACAGGCTCATGTGCCGCACCCCGTAAAAGGCGCAGCAGTCGGCAATGCGCTTGGCGGAATTCTCCGAGCTGTCCTCAGCGGAGAGAACCAGCCTCGCCTTTCCCGACCGACAGAGTGAGCGCACGCCTTCCACGCCGCTTGCCACGGCGCCTGCCCGCTTAGCCATCCCCAAAAGGCTCAGCGCCTTTTGCAGCGGCTGCAGACTCCTCTTGCCGCACACGCTCAAACTCCTCTCTCAGTCGTGCCGAAAGCTCTTCCGGCAGCTTGCAGCCGAAGGCCTTTTCGATGCGCTTTCCCGCACGGGGCAGCCGCTCGAAGCAGGCCAGGCTCTTGCAGATGTACGCGCCGCGCCCGTTCTTCTTGCCGGTGAGGTCGAGTTCGATCGTCCCTTCCGGTGTTTTGACCATGCGCAGCAGCTCTTTTTTGGGGTGCATCTCCCCACACGAGACGCACATTCTCAAGGGGATTTTTCTGATACTCAAAACAGCACTTACCTACCTATATTCAATCTGGATCCAACAGGTTTCTCGGTCTCCTTGTGGCAGGGCTTCCCTGCACCCCTCAGAACGTCTCTGCGGGCACGGGCTCCTGCTCGTCCTTCTCCTCGGGCTCCCCTGTCTGTTCCGGCACGGCCTCTTCAGGCGCGGCCTCCGTCTCAGAGAGGGCCGCCTCGGACTCTGTCTTCTCCTCAGGCGCCTCTTCCTCTTCGGCCTGCGCTGCAGCCCGCTCTTCCTCCATGCGCTCCCGCCACAGCTCCAACTCGCTCTCCGGCTTGATATCGATCTTCCAGCCGGTCAGCTTGGCGGCCAGGCGCGCGTTCTGCCCCTCCTTGCCGATGGCAAGCGAGAGCTGATCGTCCGGCACGATGGCACGACAGGTATGGTCGTTCCCCAGCATCACGCAGGTGACGTCGGCCGGCGCGAGCGCCTCGGCCACATACTCTTCCGGATCTTCATGCCAGCGGACGATATCGATCTTCTCGCCGTTGAGCTCGTTGACCACCGCCGCCACACGCTGTCCGCGCGGGCCGATGCAGGCGCCGATGGGGTCAACGCCCTTGACGTTGGTGCTGACCGAGATCTTGGAGCGGGAGCCCGCCTCGCGGGCCACCGACTTGATCTCCACCACGCCCGACGAGATCTCCGGCACCTCCATTTCAAAGAGACGGCGCACCATGCCGGGATGGGTCCGCGAGATCATGATCTGCGGACCGCGGGTGGAATTTCGCACCTCGACCACATAGACCTTGATGCGCTTTCCCTCCCGCAGCACTTCGCCCGGGATCTGCTCGCCGGCCACCAGATAGATTTCGGTGCGGTCGAGCGCCAGCGCCGCGCCGCGCCGGTCCACGCGGGAGACCACGCAGCTCAGCAGCTCATGCTGACGGCTCTGGTATTCGTTGTAGATCTGGTCGCGTTCGAATTCGCGGATACCCTGAATGATGACCTGCTTGGCGTTCTGCGCCGAGATGCGGCCGAAATTGTGGGGGTCGATCTCCTCCTCCACCACGTCGCCGACGCTGTAGCGCGGACTGATGGCCCGCGCCTCTTCCAGCGTGATCTCGGTGCCGGGGTTTGTGAGCTCCTCCACCACCGTACGCCGCGTGACCAGCCGGATGGTGCCGGCGTCTTCATCGACCAGCACAGCCAGACTCTCGGCGCTGGAAACATCCCGTTTCAGGGCGGCAAGCAGCCCCGCTTCGATCTTTTGCAGCATATATTCCTTGGGGATCCCGCGTTCCTTCTCCAGTTCCGCAAGGGCCTCAAACAGCTCGCTGTAATCCATGGTCCATGTCTCTCCTATTCCAAATTGTTGTTGGTCAGCAGATCGCCAGCCGCACCAGAGCGGTATCCGTCTGCCGCAGGGAAAAGACCTTCCCCGCCGAATCCTCCAGCCGGAGCACACCCTTTTCGAATCCGAGAAGCCGCGCCTCAAAGCTCTTGACCGCCGCGGGAAGCAGCGCATCGCAAACCGCAAACGAGAGCTCCTCTGCCTCCGGCAGACAACCGCCGAGCGGAGCATAGAGCTTGATCTCCACCGCGGAGCCGAGGAATTTGGCAAAATCCGAAGGACGCTTCAGCGCCCGGTCGATCCCTGCCGACTGCACCTCGAGCCGATAGCTTTCGTCGATGGGGTCCACTTCGTCGAGTCGCTTCTCCACCGCGCGGGAAAAAGCCTCACAGGTGTCGAGATCCACGCCCTCCTCCGCGTCGAGCGTATAGCGCAGCACCAGCGCGCCACCCTCTTTTTTGAGCTCCACATCCCAGAGAGAGAGCCCCATTTCTTCCACCAGGGGCTGCGCCAGCGCCGTCACCTGTTCGAGCAGCGCGGCAGACGCGCCATTTTGCCGTTTTGCCACCGTTGTTCTCCTTCCCGAATTCACGCCCGCGAAACCTCGCGTGCCTTTGGATGCAGATCACAAAGAAAGGAGCGGGCCGTGCCCACTCCTTTCTTCTATCATATTCATCTTACGGGGATATTATAGCACGCCTTTTCGTTCTTTTCAAGATGCGCGCTTCAAAAAATCGGAAATTTTACGCGGAATTCGCGAAAAAAACGGGAGTTTTTCCCCTTTTCCACACCCTATGGCGCGCAGCCCTGCCCAAAGCGCCGCCTCTGCGCCCCCTCGGGATGCAGGACGGCTCCCACATGCGGCTTCCCTGCGCAAAGGGGATCCCGCCGGAAAAAACGCGTCTCTTTTCCTCCGGTGCCTTCCGTACAGCGGACGTTCACGCCTCGAGCTGCTTTGCCAGAAACCCCGCCGCCGCCATGGCCAGCTTGAGCTCTACCTCGCCGCCCGGCATGTCGCCCAGCAGCGCCACGGCGCCGATCACGTCGCCGTCCGACAGAATCGGGGCGGCGGCCACCGGCTCGGAGCGGCTCACGCCCTCCACCACGGGGGGCGTGCGCTCGCCATAGCTGCTGCGCACCACCGGCTGGCGCTCTTCCATCAGGGCCTCGAAATCAGCTCCAATCCCTTTTCCCTCCAACTCTTTGCGCGCCCCGCCTACGGCGGCCACCACCACATCGCGGTCGCACACCACAACGGGACAACCCGCCGTTCGGGAGAGCGCCTCGGCACAGCCGCCGGCCAGAACCGACAGCTCGCCCACGGGGGAATACTTTTTGAAAATCACTTCACCGTCTCGGTCCGTGTAAATCTCCAGCGGCTCACCGTTGCTGACAACATTGACACGGAAAACCTTGTCCTCATGGTTTTTATAGGACTGAATCAGCGTTTTTTCGATATTCTCCGTGCCTGAATTAAAATTTACGGCTTCCTCCAGACCGGAGCTGCGCAGAATCGAATCAATGTCCGCCTGCAGCCGGATTTCCAGATGATCCTCAAAGACCAGGATCCGGTCGATGAGCAGCTCCAGATCGTTCCGCTCCAGCTTGTCCTTTTCCTGAATGTCGCGGAAGACGTCAATGGCGGTCTTGGCCGTGCGGTTCAGCTGAATGATGGTGTTTCGCTTGTCGGAAAGAAGATCGATCTGGTGATTCAAACCGTCGATCTTTTTTTGCAGCTCCGCCTCCATCTCATCATACAGGGCTTCCAGCGACGCTTCGTTTTCCGGGTGCTTCATGATGTCCCGGATGCGCTGGCGCTTGGTGACCTTCAATTCTTC
>JAFRSP010000015.1 GCA_017427525.1 Clostridia bacterium | reverse complement strand
CCATGGCAAGGAGTTCTTCAACTGTTCTGGTTTTGGCTTTGATTTTTTCTTGGACAGTCAAACTGGTCACCTCTTTCAAAAGATTCAGTTAGATTTAGTATACCTGTTTCTTTCGGCAAATGCAATGATTTCCTTCAGAAAAAAGCGTATTATTCGTTCGACTTGCCGATTTTCTTGGCTTTTTACCCGATTGCGCTCCTTTTCGTCTTCCAAAGGCAAAGGCAGCTGGCGGTCGCTGTACACGAATG
Organism: Clostridia bacterium; assembly: GCA_017427525.1. GTDB lineage: Bacteria > Bacillota > Clostridia > Oscillospirales > Feifaniaceae > Galloscillospira. The sequence goes on along the minus strand of JAFRSP010000015.1, from coordinate 11,025 downwards.
GAAGGCAAATCCGCTTGATTCTACGAAGCTGATAAACCATAAAACGCGCCGGAAGTTTGACGTATCCTGCTCCTTCTCTGACCTGCCTGTGCGGGAGTTTTTCCCTGCTCTGGGCGCTTTTTTCGTTTTTTCCGGGAATCCCCCGGAAAGCACCCCTTCCACCTTGCAAAATACTGCCTCTTTTGATATAATAAATTGTCAAAATGTCGGCATGAGAGGAGAAAAAGCATGATCAAACCCATTGACGAGGCCATGCTTGCCGAACAGCGTCGGGATATCGCCGCCGTGCGCAGTATTCTGGAGTCGGAATACGCCGCTTCCGGAAGACGGCGGCTCGCCATGATCGAAACCTATGGATGCCAGCAGAATGAGGCCGACTCCGACCGGATGCGGGGAATGCTCGCTCAAATGGGCTTTTCCCTGACCGAGAAGCGGCAAGAGGCGGATCTGATCCTCTTCAACACCTGCGCGGTGCGAGAACACGCCGAACTTAAGGTGTTTGGCAATATCGGCGCCCTCAAGCATCAGAAGGCAAAAAATCCGAATCTGATCCTTGGCATCACTGGCTGCATGATGCAGCAGCAGCATCGCGTGGACGAGATTCTGATGAAGTATCCGCAGGTTGACTTTATCCTCGGAACCGGCACCTTTTTCCGCCTGCCCGGGGCTGTTTTGTCCGCTCTCTCGGGCGGAGGGCGGCAGGCAGTGATCGAACAGGAAACCTCAGCGATCCCCGAAGGTCTTCCCGTGCAGCGCACCTCCGACGTCCGCGCCTGGGTGACCGCCATGTACGGCTGCAACAATTTCTGCTCCTACTGTGTCGTGCCCTATACCCGAGGGCGTGAGGTCTCCCGCGAGCCGGAGCCCATTCTGGAAGAGGTGCGCGGTCTTGTATCGCAGGGCTACCGGGATATCACGCTGCTGGGGCAAAACGTCAACTCCTACGGCAGAGGCACGCAGCGTGGGCTCGACTTTCCGCAGCTGCTGCAGGAAGTGGACAAGATCCCCGGCGAGTATTGGATCCGCTATATGACCAGCCATCCAAAGGATGCGACGTCCCGCCTCTTTGAGGCAATGGCCGCCTCCTCCCATATTGCGCATCAGCTCCATCTCCCCGTGCAGTGCGGCAGCAACCGGGTCCTGCGCGAAATGAACCGTCATTATACCGTGGAACAGTACAAGGAGCTCGTTGCGAAAGCCCGCGCGCTCATGCCGGATCTCACCCTCTCAAGCGATATCATTGTGGGCTTTCCCGGAGAGACCGAAGCCGAGTTCGAAGAGACCCTTGCGCTCATCCGCGAGGTGGAATTCGACTCCCTCTTCACCTTTGCTTTTTCCCGGCGCAAGGGCACAAAGGCCTATGATATGAAGGGTCAGCTCTCCACCGAGGAGAAAAAGAGCCGTCTGGAACGCCTGATGAACGAGCAGCAAATCTACTCCCTGCACAGAAACAAGCTGCTGGAGGGCCGCGTTCTGCGGGTTCTCTTTGAGGCCCCGGGAAGAGAAAACAGCGGACTTCTCCAGGGGCGCACAGAAGGAGGCAAGCTCTGCTACGCTCCTGCGCCTCCCTCGCTGATCGGGAGTTTCGCCGAAGTTCGGATTCAGGAGGCGAAAACCTTCGTGCTGTATGGCGAGCTTGCCTGACTGACTTAAAACGATCGTCCCAAAACGTGATCACTCTTTAATAAAATATATTTTTAGGAAAGGAATCACCACTATGAGCACATTGAACGAAAGACTCGAAGCCCTTGGTGAAGCCATCATGGCCGATCCGCGCCGCGCCGCCTGGATCGAAGCAAGAGACGCACAGGCCGCCGACGAAGCCCTGCAGGGCAAAATCGCCGAGTTCAACGAGGTCCGCAACGAGCTGATGGAAGCCAACATGCAGGGACCCGTGGACGAAGACCGCGCCAAGAGCCTGAGTGAGAAAATGAACGCTGTGTATACCGAGATCATGGGGAACCCCAATATGATCAAGTTCATGGAGGCTCAGGAAGAGCTTTCCGCGATGATCCAGGGAATCAACAACCGCATTCAGTTCTTCGTCACCGGCGAGGAGCCCACGGCCTGCGACGGCAACTGCGCCTCCTGCAGCAGCAACTGCGGCGCCTGATTGTTGTTTTGCCCCAAACAAGGGCTGCGATGAATTCTCATCGCAGCCCTGTTTGAAATTTGCTTTCCTCCCTTGGCGCTCCGCTATGCCCTGCTTTTCTTTCTTTTCATTCACCCCATTCATCCAACGGAACAGGAGGAATTTTCTGTGACAAAGCCTGCCAAGACTGCGCCGAAATCGGCTTCCACAGTGACGCCGATGATGCAGCAGTATCTTGAAATCAAGCGCAAAAATCCTGAATACCTTCTCATGTTTCGTCTGGGCGATTTTTACGAGCTGTTCTTTGAAGATGCGCATCTGGCATCCAAGGAGCTGGAACTGACCCTGACCGGACGCGACTGCGGCCAGGAGGAGCGCGCCCCCATGTGCGGCGTGCCCTATCACAGTGTGGACGCTTATATCCAGCGCCTGGTACAGAAGGGCTACAAAGTCGCCATCTGCGAACAGCTTGAGGACCCCGCGACCGCCAAAGGGATCGTCAAGCGGGATGTCGTCCGCGTGATTACGCCGGGCACCATCACCGACGAGGCGATGCTCGACAGCACAAAGAACAATTTTTTGACCGCGCTTTACCTGCAGGGCTCCGAGCTCGCCCTTTCCACAACCGACGTTTCCACCGGCGAAATCTATGCCACACTGCTCACGGGGGAGGACGCCGCCGTTCGTGCAAAAAGCGAACTGGCCAAATACGCTCCCTCTGAGCTGCTTTTGCTCAAAGATGGGGCAGCCATCTCCTCGCTGGAGGAGTTCACAAACGGAGTGCTCGGCGCTCTGATCACAAAGCTGGACGGCGTTCCCGAGCATCTCTCTGCCGCAGCCCGCCTGCGTTTCGGTCCGGATTGCCTGATTCGTCAGGGCGCGCCGGAAAACGAAACTCTGTGGGTCAGCATCGGCCTGCTGCTGCGTTATCTGACAGAGACCCAGCGCAGCAGCCATGTCCATTTGGGCGAACTCTTCTACCGCCCGCCCTCCAGCTTTTTGGGACTTGACGCTGCGACCCGCCGCAATCTGGAGCTGACCTCAACCATCCGGGGAGATCGGTCGAGACGCGGCTCGCTGCTCGATGTGCTCGACAGGACAAAGAGCGCCATGGGCGGCCGTTTGCTACGCTCCTGGCTGGAGCAGCCGCTGCGCGACGTCTCTTCCATTGAGGAGCGGCTCGACGCGGTGGAAGCCCTTGTGCAGGATTCGGGCCTCCGCCGGGAATCGCAGGAAAAGCTTCGGAGCTTTTACGATCTGCAGCGCCTTATGACCAGGATGTTCTACCTCACGGGAAACGCCCGCGACCTCCGTTCGATCGGAGAGACGCTTTCCCTGGTTCCGGATTTGAAGACCCTGCTTGCCACAGACGGGAACCGCGCCTTAGCCTTGCTCTCGCAGGAGCTTCTGCCCTTGCCGGAGCTGACCGACTTGCTGCTCTCTGCCATCACGGATACCGATATCCCTGTTTCGGTGCGCGAGGGCGGCCTGATCGCAAGCGGGTATTCCCCCGAGATCGACAGGATCCGCGACCTTGTGAAAAACAGCAAGCGTCTCCTCGCCGAGATCGAAACCCGCGAACGAGCCGCAACCGGCATCAAAAACCTGAAGATCTCCTACAATAAGGTCTTCGGGTACTACATCGAGATCACCCGCTCGAACTACGATTTGGTCCCCTCTCATTACATTCGAAAGCAAACGCTGGTCAATTCCGAGCGTTTTATCACCCAGGAACTCAAGGAGCTCGAGGCCGAGCTTTTAACGGCAAACGAGCGCCTCTGCGCCCTGGAATATGAGGCCTTCTGTGAGCTGCGTCAGAAGGTGACGGAGCATGCAAGCGAAATCCTCAAAACCGCAGCCGTTCTTGCAAAACTCGACGTCTTCTGCTCTCTTGCGCAGGTGGCGCTCGACAACCACTACTGCCGCCCTGCCGTGAACGAGGGCTCCTCGATTTTGATCAAGGAAGGGCGACACCCCGTTGTGGAGCAGATGTCAGACCGTCGCTTCGTCTCCAACGACACCCTGCTCGACTGCGGCGACAACCGGTTTTCCATCATCACCGGCCCCAATATGGCCGGAAAATCCACTTATATGCGGCAGGTTGCCATCATCGTTCTCATGGCCCAGATGGGCAGCTTTGTACCGGCCGATCAGGCCGTGATCGGACTGGTCGATCAGATCTTCACCCGTGTGGGCGCCTCCGACGATCTCTCTGCCGGACAGTCCACCTTCCTGGTTGAGATGAGCGAAACGGCCGGCATCCTGAAAAATGCGACACGTCAGAGCCTCATTATTTTTGACGAGATCGGGCGCGGCACTTCCACCTTTGACGGAATGAGCATCGCCCGCGCCGTGATCGAATATGTGGCAGACGACCGCATTTTGGGCGCAAAAACGCTGTTTGCCACCCACTACCATGAGCTGACCGAGCTGGAATCCACACTGCGCGGCGTACGTAACTACTCGGTCGCCGTAAAAAAGCAGGGGGACGACATCATCTTTCTTCGGCGAATCGTGCGCGGCGGCACCGATGACAGCTACGGTATTGAGGTGGCCAAGCTTGCGGGCGTTCCCCAACCGGTCATCGACAAGGCGCGAGAAGTGCTCGAGCGTCTGGAAGAGGGCTCTCCTGCCCCCCGTGCCCAAGAGGGAAGGCTTCCCGCGACGCCGATCGCCTCCCCTCCCAATGCGGGCGAACAGGTGCTGGCCGCTCTGGAACAGATCGACGTGTCCACCCTGACCCCCATTGAGGCCATCAACCGTCTTTACGACCTCAAAAAACTTGCAGAGGCCTCCGCCGAAGATCTCGGCCTTCTCTCCGATCCGCCGGAGGACCGCTGATTTGAATCTTTGTGCTTTGTTCGGATTCTGACGATTCCGGTCTTCGTGAAACTCTGCTGAAAGGAGCTCGCAATGGAACGTATTCATGTTCTTTCTCCGCAGGTCGCCGGACTGATTGCCGCCGGTGAAGTCGTCGACCGTCCGGCATCGGTCATCAAGGAACTGCTGGAAAATTCCATCGACGCCGGGGCAACCCGTGTCAGCGTTGAAATCGAAGGCGGCGGCATTCGTCTGATGCGGGTGGCGGACAACGGCTGCGGCATGTCGGCCAAGGACGCCGTGCTTTGTTTTGAGCGCCACGCCACCTCCAAGGTGCGGGCAGCCGAAGACCTTGCCGGCGTTTCCACGCTCGGGTTCCGCGGCGAGGCGCTGCCCTCCATCGCCGCCGTTGCGCGTGTGACGATGCGTACCCGTGAGGCAGAGAGCGAAGAGGGCGTGGAGGTTGTGATCGAGGGGGGGGCGCTGCTCTCCTCCAAGCCCTGCGGCTGCCCTGTCGGCACCGAGATCACGGTGACCGATCTCTTCTTCAACACTCCCGCCCGCAAAAAATTCCTGAAGAAAGAATCCACCGAATCTTCCGCGATCGGAAGCCTTTTGGAAAAGCTGGCGCTCTCCCGTCCGGAACTGGCGCTGGTCTTTCGCAAGGACGGTCGCATCGGCCTGCGCACGAGCGGACAGGGCGAGCTTCGAAAAACCGCTTCCGACGTGCTCGGCGAGGGCCTTGCGCGGGAACTTCTTCCGCTTGACCTCTCTCATGGCGGCGTTCGGGTGCACGGCCTGTGCGGTACGCCTGAATCGGCGCGCCCCAATCGACAAGCCCAGATTTTCTTTGTTGCGGGACGGTATGTGCGCTCCCGCGTGTTGCAGACGGCGCTGGAGGAGGCCTACCGCGGCAGTCTTCCAAACGGGCGCTACCCTGTCTGCATTTTGTTCCTCGATCTCTCCCCCACGCGTGTGGATGCAAATGTGCACCCCCAGAAGATGGAGGTAAAATTTGCCGACGAACGCATGATCTACGATGCGGTGCTGCACACCGTTTCGCAGGCCCTGTCGCAGCGCCGCAGCCCGCCCGTCGTGCGCACGGCGGAATCGAATCCGGCGGCTTCACCTTCTGCCTCCGGCAAATCGCTCTCTTCCCTTTCCGCAGCACATGCCGCCCTTTTTTCGGGAAACGCGCAGGTGTTCTCTCCCTCCTCTTCTTCCGGCGGTCTTTCACTCGCGCAGAATATCTCCCTTGCCCCGCCCCGTCGGCGCGGCAGTATCGACGTGGAGGCCTCCGACTGGCAGTATTATGGAAAACATGCGGCTGCGCTTCGAAACAATCGGGAGAACGCCCTCCTTCCCCCTCCGTATGGCAAAAAAAGCGGGAACTTCTCTTCTGCGGCGGATGCTTCCCCGCAGATCAAGGCTGAACCTGTGACAGACGCAGCTTCTGCCGATCTGCTTCCGCGTGATCTCCCCTTGCTGGACGGGAATGCGTCCCAGTCTTCCGCCGAGGAGCGCTCTCCCCTTCCGGAAACGCAGCAGAGCGGCAAACCACAGGAGACAGAGGAACAGGTTTCGCTTCCTCTTCAGTCTTTCCGTTTGGTCGGCGAGCTCTTTCGCACCTACCTGGTGGCGGAATTTGAAGAGGAGCTCTGGCTGGTCGACAAGCATGCGGCCCGCGAGCGCATTCTCTATGAACAGTTCCGCACCGAAAACCGCGTGGAGCCGCAGCTGCTTCTGACCCCGCTTGTGATCGAGCCCGGCCGCATTTTCACCTCTGTGGTGGAGGAGTATGCCGACACCCTGTCGGAAGCTGGCTTTTCGGCCGAGCTCTTCGGCGAACAGAGCGTCCTGCTGCGCACTGTGCCCATGAATGTTGAGATTGAGCGCTCGGAAACGTTGTTTCTCGAGCTGCTTGAGCTGCTGCGAAACGGGAAAAAACACGCCCTTTCCGAGCTCTTCGACGAGGTGCTGCACCGCGTGGCCTGTGCCGCCGCCGTCAAGGCCGGCAGCAAAGAGCCGTCCATCGCCGGCGAGGCTCTGGTTAAGGAGCTGCTTCGCCTGCCGAACGTGCGTTACTGTCCCCATGGCAGGCCCTGCATCAAGGTCGTGCCGAAAAAATACCTCGAAAAAGAATTCCTTCGGGGATAGTCCCTTTGACCGGCTCCCGGGAGATCCTATCTTCCCGATGCTTGACGTTTGATTTTTGATTGCTGCCCTTCCCGATTCAGACAGGGAGGGAGCAGCATGGCTACAGGAGGTGAAGAGATGACGCGCCAAGACCATCCCGCAGTGATCGCCGTTGTGGGTCCAACCGCAACCGGAAAGACCCATTTCGGCGTTCGCCTGGCCCAGGAACTGAACGGCGAGGTCATCTCCTGCGATTCCATGCAGCTCTATCGGGGGATGGAGATCGGAACTGCAGCGCCGACGCCGCAGGAGCAGTGCGGGATCCCCCACCATCTCATCGGCGTTCTCTCCCCCAGTGAACCATACTGTGTGGCCGACTATTGCCGAGACGCCGGGCAGTGCGTTGCTGACATTCTGGAACGGGGCAGGCTGCCGATTTTTGTGGGCGGCACGGGGCTCTACCTTGATAGTCTGCTTACCGGTCTCTCCTACCCCGCTCTGCCGGATTCCGGAGAGGTTCGCGCCCGTCTCGCCCAAGAGGCGAAAAGCCTCCCGCCTGGGTCGCTCCACCGGCGCTTGGCCTCTATCGATCCGCAGAGCACGGCCCGCCTGCACCCCAACGATCTCAAGCGTGTAATCCGGGCTCTTGAAGTCTATGCGCTCACAGGACGCACCCTCACTGAACTCGGAGAAGAGGCCCGCGGCGAGCCCCCATATCGGGCGCTTCGTCTGGGTCTTGACTATAAAGATCGCTCTGTACTCTATGACCGCATCGATCGGCGGGTGGACCGAATGGTGGACGGGGGGCTTTTGGAAGAGGTCCGCCGTCTCGCCGCGCTGCCGGACCTGCAGAACAGCACGGCGCTGCAGGCCATCGGCTTTAAGGAATTCCTTCCCGTGCTGCGGGGAGAACTCTCCTGCAAACAGGCCGCCGACGCCGTGAAGCTCGCCACCCGTCACTATGCCAAGCGCCAGCGTACCTGGTTTTACCGCAACGCCGAAACCCATTGGTTTTACCGTGATCTGGAAGAAGACTCTGCCATTCTTTCCGGTATGCTGCGCCTGGCCGGCGACTTTCTTTGACGGAGTTCGACTCCTGTTTTCTGGTATTCTTGAGAAAATTCCGCCCCTTTGTTCCCCGGAACCGATTCTTTGACAAGGGCTGGCGGAGAGTGCAAAGGAGAGAATACCATGCAGGATCGTATCCAAACTTCCGTCCCCTCCTCCACGCAGATCCAGAAACCCCACTCCATGAATCTGCAGGACGCTTTTTTGAATCAAGTGCGCAGAGAGCGTCAGCGCGTCACCCTCTTTTTGGTCAACGGCGTGAAAATGAGCGGCGTGGTGCGGGGGTTCGACAGCTTTGTCGTCATCGTGGAGGATCGCGGCCTCCAGCAGGTCATCTATAAACACGCTATTTCGACTATGATTCCGTCCACCCCAGTGGTGCTGTTGGGCGACGCTGAGGGCTGAACAACCCCTCTCGCCGTCCCGAAAGAAGTAGGTGCGGCGCGAATAAGGAGCATATTCTATGAAACAAAAGTTCTTTGCGTTCCTCTCACGTCTGGCGTTTCTCCTTATCCTGGGCTATCTGGCCTTTTTGATCTTCAGCCTCACACGCACCGAGTATGCTACCGAACCGGCGCTGCTCTGCACCGTAACCGACGAAGCGTCTGTCAACGGCCTGATCTTGAGGCGGGAGCGCGTGATCCAGTCTGAGGGCAATACGCAGGGGCTGCTTTGCTATGCCAAGGAAAGCGGCGCTCGGGTCTCGAAGGGCGGACTCCTTGCCACGGTGTATCCCAGCGCCCAGCAGCTGGAGGCAGGACTTGCCATTCAAGAGCTCGACAACGCCATCGAGAAGCTGGAATCGCTGATTGCCCGCCCCGGCATCGGCGTGAGCGGTGTGAGCGAGATCGATGGAGAGCTGCACACCCTCATGCTCCAACTCTGCTCCTGCGGCGTGACGGGAAACGCCTACGACGCGGCGGCGCTGCGCAGTCAACTGGTATTTCAGTCTTCCCGTCGTCAGATGGCGGTAGGCACCTTTGAAGATCCGGAAGGTCTGCTTCAGGATCTGAAAGCCCAGCGGGCCTCGCTGAACCGGCAGATCAACAGCACCCAGTCTGTCACCGCACCCGCGGCCGGCTTTTTTATCGACTACAGCGACGGATATGAAACGGTCTGCACCCCTGATCTCGCGGGAAAACTGACCGTTTCGTCGCTGCGCGAGCTCAAATCCTCCCCTGAGAAGGAGGAAAACGCTATCGGCAAGCTGGTGGAGAGCTACACCTGGTATTTCTGCTGCGAGGCTGACAAGCGGCTGGCCGACTCCCTCTCTGAGAACAAAACCTATACGCTTCATTTCTCCTGCGAGCCCGAACAGGACGTTCCCGCTCTGCTGGAACGCATCACCGTTTCCGGCAACGACGGCTATGTTTTGACCTTCTCTTCTTCCCGCATCACCGACGAACTGCTTTTGGCCCGCAATCCTACCGCCTCAATTGTGCTTGCGGAATACGAGGGCCTGCGCATCCGAAACGACGCCCGCCGTGTGATCGATGGGCAGACCGGCGTGTTCGTGCGCTCGAACTTTATCATGGAGTTCCGCCCTATTGAAGTTCTCTATGCCGACGATCTGTATTCCGTCGTGAAATGGGAGCCGGGAAAGAACACCGGCCTCAGGCTTTACGATGAAGTCGTGATTTCTGGCAAGGATCTCTATGACGGCAAAATCATCACCTGACGCCCTTTGGTCGGGCGGCGTTCGGTTTGGAACCGTGTGAATCCCTCTTGGAAAGGAAGTGCAGCTATGGGAGTTTATGACAATTATCAACGCGTCCGTGAAAAGGTGGCAGCCGCCTGCGCAGCCGCCGGACGCAGCGAAGACAGCGTGACGCTGGTGGTCATCAGCAAGACCTTTCCGCCCAGCGCCATCAACGAGGCCATTTCCGCAGGCGCGACCGACATCGGAGAAAACTATGTGCAGGAATTCCTGAAAAAGCGCGAGGAGATCGATTCCAGCGCAACCCTCCATTTTACGGGACATCTCCAATCCAACAAGGCAAAATCCATTGTGGGAAAGGTTGCGCTCATCCAATCGGTCGATCGGCTCTCTCTCGCACAGGAGATCGATCGGCAGGCACAGAAGCAGGGGCTCAGGCAGCGGGTACTGCTTGAGGTCAACATGGGAGAAGAGTCCAGCAAGTCGGGGGCTTCTTTCGACCAGGTCGAGGAGCTGGCATACGGGATTGCCGCTCTTCCGGGGCTTGAACTCTGCGGCTTTATGTCCATTCCGCCGCATGCCGAATCCGCTGGGGATTCCGTGCCGTATTTTGAAAGATTATATCATCTATTCCTTGACATGAAGCAGAAAAAAATAGATAATACAAATATATGTATTCTTTCCATGGGAATGTCAAGCGATTTCAAAGAGGCTATCGCCTGCGGCGCTACCATGGTGCGGGTCGGCACTGCGATTTTCGGCTCGCGGCAGTATTAAAACCAAACGGAGGATCGCGTCCTGCTCTCTGCGCGGCACGTGTGCACAAGAGGGGTTCGAACTCGATTCTTTGCTAGAATATCCGCGTTTTCGCGGCTTGGAGGTGCATCGGAATGGGACTGATTGACAAGTTCAAGGATTTGATTGGCAACGAAGAAGAGGAGGATGTCTTCGAGGATGAGGAGATGGATTTTCTCCCCCCGAAAAAAGAAGAGCCTTCTCTTGCGCCGACGGAAGAGAAAAAACTGTCGATCGTCGACGGAAAAAAGCAGAATAAAGTCGTGAATATTCACACAACCGCACAGCTTCAGGTGATCCTTGTGAAGCCTGAGCGTTTTGACGACGCGATCTCGATTGCAGACCACCTGCTGGAAAAGCGCACCGTTGTGCTCAATCTGGAGCAGACCAATAAGGACATCAGCCGCCGTCTGGTCGATTTCCTCTCCGGCGTGGCCTATGCCGGCGGCGGACAGAT
>JAFRSP010000014.1 GCA_017427525.1 Clostridia bacterium | reverse complement strand
CTACATTGCGCTGCTCGGCGTGGGGGGAGAGATTCATTTCAAAACCGACAACCGCCCCCTCTTTGATTTTTCGCTTGAGGAATTCGAGGCATGCCGCTTTGCGCTGCACGAGGTCTGTTTCGACCTTCACGCCGCCGACGCGCCTTGGAATATCGTCACGGAATATGAGAGGGTTTGGTCGGAAAAGGGATACCCCATCAACCGGCTGGTTGCAAAGATCACGGAGGAGACGGCGCCAGCCCCGCCGCGTCCCAAGGGATCCGGAGCGGGAAGCGAGGAACTGCAAGCGGCGAAGCAGGAGGATCGTGAGATACTGCCGGAAGAGACGAGCGCAGAATCTGAAGCCTAACTCCGCCAAAACCGTCGAGATGGGTCGAAAAACCGCGCGCCGTGTTGTAATTGGTGGAGCAAGGAGCGGGTTTTTCGCTTAAAAGCAAGGAATCCCGAGTTTATAAAGGTATACGATGTCGGTCAATTCAGAAGTATTTGCCTTATTGTTATTGCAAAAACAACAAGGTCACATACGAGGCATTGCTGGAATTGCAATTGGAGCATTTGTGCTTGAATTTCTGTCAATATTCGTAATTGAAGCTGTACTCTTATACGTAGACTTACAATACAGGAAAGAAGTATTCATTGTACCAGAATGGTTTTATGTGGATGTTTTTCATCGGTGTTCCACTGCTTTTTTCAAGGAAGCTCTTGACAGGAGGGCTTTCGTTTGTTAAACTGATTCAGTCATCAACCGAAGACCGTAGGTGCAAAAGGCTTTTTCGCCTTTTGCTGAAAGCTTGCCTGCCGAGGGAGATGTGTCACGAGAACCGGAATGCTTGTCCGGAACTTTCGTTTGTGATACAGGCTCCGAAAGCGCATTGCTTTGGGAGCCTTTTTTCCTGCTTGACGTGTGATGACGCAGCAACGGGAACGATCCCGCAGGGGGAGTTCCCGATTCCGGAGGTGAAACAATGCCAAGCGAAAAGATTCTCGAGCAAAAGAAGCAGATCGTCGCCGAGCTCGCCGACAAGATGAGCCGTGCAAGCGCCGGTGTGTTTGTCGACTACTGCGGAATCACGGTGGAGGAAGATACCAAGCTGCGTGCGGAAATGCGCAAGGCCGGAGTCGAGTATACCGTCGTGAAGAACACGCTGACCCGTTTTGCGGCGAAGGATGCCGGACTTGACGGACTGGATGAGATTCTCAACGGCACCACGGCCCTGGCTCTTAGCTATGACGATCCTGTGGCTCCCGCCAAGATCCTCAATGAGTATGCCAGCAAGCACGACAACTTCAAGGTCAAGATGGGCTTTGTCGAGGGGAAGGTGATCACCCCTGCCGAGGTCAAGGATCTGGGCAACCTGCCGTCCAAGGAGGTTCTGATTGCCAAGGTTCTGGGCACCATGAACGCGCCGATCACTGGTTTGGTGACCGTTTTGAACGGCACCATCAAAGGGCTTGCCGTTGCGCTCAACGCCATCGCCGAGCAGAAGGCTCAGTAAGCGAATAACAAATTGAAATGATATGGAGGATAATTCAATGTCTGAGAAGATCAATGCTTTAATTGAAGAAATCAAGGTTCTTACCGTACTGGAGCTCTCTGAGCTGGTCAAGGCTCTCGAAGAAGAGTTTGGCGTTTCCGCCGCCGCCCCCGTGGCTGTTGCCGCTGCTCCTGCCGCTGCCGCCCCCGCTGAGGCCGCTGCCGAGAAGACCGAGTTTGATGTGGTTCTGGCCGAAGTCGGCGCAGAGAAGATCAAGGTCATCAAGGTTGTCCGCGAACTGACCGGTCTGGGTCTGAAGGAAGCCAAGGAGCTGGTCGACAACGCTCCCAAGCCCATCAAGGAAGGTGCCTCCAAAGAGGATGCCGAGGCGATCAAGGCCAAGCTCGAAGAAGTTGGCGCCAAGGTCGAACTCAAGTAAGATACGATCCAATTCAAATGAAAGCCGCCGGAACGCAGTTTGTTCCGGCGGCTTTTGCGTGAATAGAAAAATGCTCCCCTCTGATTTGAAGTTGGCTGGCAGGGTTTATGGGTTTTCAGGGTCGTTTCGGGCGCTCATGAGCCCGAGCTGATAAAAAGCAACGGCGCTGGCTGCCGCCACGTTCAGCGAATCCACCCCGTGTGACATGGGGATGCGCACGGTATAATCGCAGGTGGTGATGGTGTGGTCACGAAGCCCGTCGCCCTCCGTTCCCAGCACAATGGCAAGACGGGGCTCTGCCGCAAGACGGGGATCCGACAGCAGGAGCGACTCTTCCCGCAGGGCCATTGCCACGGTTTTGAATCCCTGTCCCCGAAGGAGCTCCGGCCAATCGTCGGTCTGGGGCAGATAGGTCCAGGGGATCTGAAACACATTCCCCATACTGACCCGGATCGCGCGGCGGTAGAGGGGGTCGCAGCAGGCGGAGGTCAGCAGCACAGCGTCCATATTGAGTGCGGCCGCAGAGCGGAAGATGGCCCCGATGTTGGTGGGATTCATCACGTCCTCGAGCACGGCAATGCGGCGCACCCCTTCGCAGACTTTGGAAAACGGGGAGAGGGCAGGACGAATCATCGCGCACAGCAGTCCCCGCGTCAGGTGGTATCCGGTCAATTGGGTCAGCACATCGAGCTCGGCGACGTATACAGGAATCTCCCCGCACCGGTTGATCAGGTGCTTTGCGCGGGTTTCCAGGTATCTGCGCTCGGTCAAAAACGAAACCGGCACACAGCCCGCGTCAAGCGCCCGCTCGATGACGAGTGCACTTTCCGCGATGAACATCCCCTGCTCGGGGTGTTCGCGGTTGACAAGCTGGTTTTCGGTCAATCTCGCATAGGGATCGAGCTCCGGCACGGAAAAGTCTGTGATTTCATAAATTTTTGGCATGCTTGGATCGCCTCTTTCGATAAAGACTGATATTTCAGAGAGGGTCAGGAAGATTTTTCACTTTCCTCCAAAGAAGCGCCACGTTAGGACGGGAATATGGCTGACAATTGTAATGCAAAGGCTTAACACTTTACACAAACTGGATCCAATCATACCCTTGTTCGTCTCTTGAGATTATGGCTGTATCTTTTTGTCCGAGGGGAAAACAGAAAAAACCGTCGGGGTTCCGATATCAGGGGAAGTTTTTGCGGCGATCGGAGAACGCTTCGGCAGGGCTATCTGAACAGATTATTCCAAGAAAGGAGAGAACACAGAGTTCGTGTGCGTCGGTGATTTCCTGGTTCAATCCGCTTTTTCCCTCGCCTCGAGGATTTCACCGACAAAGACCCAGTGGGGTTCCCGAGAGGCATAGATCCCCTTGCCGATCTCATCGGCCAACCCTTCCTGGGCAAACGGGCCTTCATACAGCTTTCGGCAGACGAAGGTCAGCGTTGCCTCCTCATAGGCAACGCCGTTTTCCAGGAAGATCGGGGTGAGACCCGCAGCAGCGATCTTGTTTTCCTTCCGTCCCGAATGAGAACCGAGGTATTCAAGGGCTTTCCTGCAGGTTTCCGGGAAAAAACTCACCGTGAATCGGTCGTTATTTCGAAGGAAGGTATGGGTATACCGATCCGGATGGACATAGATGGTCACGATCGGCCGTCCCTGGCCCGGACCGCCCCAGATCGTGCCGAGACTACCCCACGAAAGAGTGCAGGCGTTGAACGCATCCGCGGTTCCGGCCGTCACAAGGCCCCATCGGTTGTTGAAGAGGGTAAAAACAGGATAGTTGTTTGCTTCAAATGCTTTCATCGAGCAGTTACTCCTCCTTTGTAAGCGGCAAGCCGACGTTCCACGCCTTGGCGAGCTCTTCTTTGACGGCGTAGTATCCGTTTTTCATCTGATCGAAGGCAAAGGCATTCAGTTTTCCCGCGTCGACCTTGCCGTCTTGATCCAAAACGTCTTCGTTGACCAGCGTGTTCACAATTTCGCCCAGAATGCGAAGCCCATAGGGCTGCTGCTGGAACTCCACCACGCGGCACTCCAGCGTGAGCGGGTATTCCTCGATCACGGGCGCATCCACAAACTCGCTTTTAACGGCATGAAGACCGCTGCGGACAAATTTGTCCGGAACCTTATTGCCGGAAGCAATGCCGAAATAGTCGGATTCCTTGATGGTATCTGCCCCGGGAACAGCCAGAGTAAAGGCGTTTCTCTTTTTCAGATTCTCCACGGTTTTGTGATCGGCTTCCAGGTTGAGGGCGACCATTTTAAAGTCGCAGATCCCGCCCCAGGCCATCATCATGACGTCTACGGAATCGTCTTCGTTGTATGTGCCGATCATGTAGGTCGGCATGGGGAACAGGAAGGGGTGAGCGCCCAGAGATTTCTTCATTGGATAACACATCCTTTCTGTGGGTTCATTCGATTGTGTCAGCGGCGCTTCACCGGGGCAATTGACAGAGCCGCTGCTTTCTACTATCATGATACACGGAAACAGAAACGAAAACAAGGGCAAACCGGGCGGCGCACTTTCCGTATGGAGGCAGGCGGCTGTCGAAAAACCGCCGCACGGCTCGGAAGAGGGCGGCCTGCGTTGAAACGGGAGCGCGAGCAAAAGAAAAGGAGATTCGGCAATGGAACTCAAACAAACTGTTTTGTGTTATTTCAGTCCCACCGGAGGCACATATAAAAATGCAAAGGCCGTTGCCGGCGGCGCGGGGCTTCCAGTGATCGAAAAGCGCACGACCCTGCCGGCTGACCGCGGAGAAGCGTTTGAAATCCCGGAGGGCAGTTTTGTTATTCTGGCCGCCCCTGTTTTTGGCGGCAGAGCGCCGAAACTCTTCACGGAATATATAAAGACGCTGCGGGGAAGGGGTTGCCCTGCGCTGCTGTGCGCCGTTTACGGAGGCAGGCACTATGACATGGCGTTTGTCGATCTGTATGAGGCGGCGAACGCCGCAGGGCTCGTGCCTTTCGGCTGCGCCGCGCTGCTCGCGGAGCATTCGTTCGACCGGCGTATTCAAACCGGAAGGCCGACGGGAAAGGACCTCGCAGAGGCTGAAAAGATCGGCGCTTTGGTAGTGGATAGGCTGAAGGCCGTCGATGTTCCGGCCGCCATGCCGGAAGAGCGGATTCCTGCGCGGTCCGTGGACCTCCAGGCAATCGGGATGCACGGCGAAAAGCTGGGCGGGCTTTCTCCCAACAGGCCTTTCCCAGGCCCATCGTGCAGCCGATGCGGCCTGTGCGCCGATGTGTGTCCTTTGGGGCTCATTGAAAGAGGAAATCCCGACCGCATCCTCGAGAAATGTTTCAAGTGCGGCGCCTGTGTGAAGCTCTGCCCGCAAAAAGCCATGCACTTTCCCCAGCCGGACTACGAAGTTGTGGTGCAAGACTGCTTGGAGCACTTCGGCAAGTCAAACAGAAGCGCAGAAAGCCGGCTTTGACTGCTGACGGACGGATGAGCCAGAGCACGGGGACTGGAAAACTCGCAGAAGAGAAGTCCCCGTTTCCGCAGAAGAAAAACACAGGCAGGATACTGAATATGCACACGCCGAAGGAGCAGTTGCAAAGAATTTGACAGTACGGCAAACCAGGTTGAGAAGGAATGAAAAGACGCTGTGAAGGGCTGACAAAGCCCTTCATAGCGTCTTTTTATAATGCAGCTTGTTTTTAAAAACGCTGATGCTACTCTCTGCTTGTGTCGCATTTTGCGCCATGCTGCAAGAGGTTTTTTGAAAGAAGCCTGTTCTGCGGGAGTATCTGCGGGAATTCTAATTATAGAAATTGTTTCTTGTATTTCAGGAGATGAACGCAAAAACGGATCCCAGCCTCCCGCTCCTTCGCGGCTCTGGCCGGGATGTTTATGAAGGAGAGGTTCATTTAAAGGCCTGTGCTCCGGTGGGACTTCGCTCTTTTGGGTACCTGCCAAACCGATGGGTGCCAAAGAGTGCCCGCACGGAGTAAGACTTCACAGCGAAAGCTCCAAATCAGTACGTTCCCAGGGCAGAGAAACGGCGTTGCTTCCGAAGTGACCATAGCAGGAGAGCTTGAAGAAGATCGGATCCAACAGGGAAAACCGTAGAGTAATGGCTGCAGGGCGGAGATCTAAATGATCGGTAATCGCCTTACAGATCACCTCGTCCGGTACGATTCCGGTTTTTGCGGTCTCCACCCGAACAGATATGGGCTCGGAAAGTCCGATCGCATAGCTCAGTTGCACCTCGCACTGGGCGGCGAGTCCGCTTTCCACGATGTTTTTCGCAAGATAACGTGCCATATATGCGCCGCTCCGATCCACCTTGCTGGCATCCTTTCCGGAGAATGAGCCTCCACCGTGCCGTGCGTAGCCTCCATAGGTATCTGCGATCAGTTTCCTCCCAGTCAAGCCGGAATCCGCGGATGGGCCGCCCTGAACGAAACGGCCGGTG
>JAFRSP010000013.1 GCA_017427525.1 Clostridia bacterium | reverse complement strand
CTGAACCGACGGTTCAGCCGGCGCGCATGATTTTTGTCTTCTCGTCTCGCGCGTCAGCGTCTGGGCTGCCGACCGTCGGCCGCTCCCGCGGGAGCCGGGGCGGGAGCCGGTTTAGGCAGACAGTCTTTCCTCGAGAGATTGATACGGCCCTTCTCGTCGATCTCGATGACCTTGACCTTGATCATATCTCCCACCGAGACCACATCTTCCACCTTCTCCACCCGCTTGTGGTCGAGCTTGCTGATGTGAACCATGCCCTCCTTGCCGGGAGCGATCTCCACAAAGGCGCCGAAGGTCATGATGCGCGTGACCTTGCCGGTGAATACGGTTCCCACCTCGGGATCCTTGGCGATGGCCTCGATCATGGCGAGCGCCTTGGCGCCGGCCTCGGCGTCGGCCGCGGCAATAAAGACCGAGCCGTCGTCCTCAATGTCGATCTTGCAGCCGGTTTCGGCCACGATCTTCTGAATCACCTTGCCGCCCGGGCCGATGACTTCGCGGATCTTGTCTTCGTCGATCATGGTGCGGATCATCTTGGGGGCGTACTTGGAGAGCTCCGGACGGGGGGCCGCAATCGCCTTGAGCATAACCTCGTCCAAGATATAGTCGCGCGCCGTGTGGGTCAGCTCGAGCGCCGACTTGATGATCGGGCCGGTCAGCCCGTCGATCTTCAGATCCATCTGAATGGCCGTGATGCCCTTGTGGGTGCCGGCCACCTTGAAGTCCATATCGCCGAAGAAGTCCTCAATGCCCTGGATATCCACAAAGGTCATCCAGCGGTCTCCTTCGGTCACAAGGCCGGAAGAAATACCGGCCACCGGCGCCTTGATGGGCACGCCGGCGTCCATGAGAGCGAGGGTCGAGCCGCAGACCGAGCCCTGCGAGGTCGAGCCGTTGGAGCTAAGCACCTCGCTGACCAGGCGAATGGTATAGGGGAATTCCTCCTCGCTGGGGATCACGGGCAGCAGCGCACGCTCTGCCAGCGCACCGTGGCCGATCTCGCGGCGGCCCGGGCTTCTGGAGGGGCGGGCCTCTCCCACCGAATAGCTGGGGAAGTTATAGTGATGCAGATAGCGCTTGTATTCCTCGTTGTCGATTCCGTCGAGCAGCTGGGCCTCGCGGATGGTGCCGAGGGTCGCAACGGTCAGCACCTGGGTCTGGCCGCGGGTGAACATGCCCGAACCGTGCACGCGGGGCAGGAGGCCGACCTCGGCGTTCAGGGGGCGCAAATCATGGAGTCCGCGGCCGTCCACGCGCTTCCCTTCGTCGAGCAGCGCGCGGCGCACCACGTGCTTCTGGGTCTGATAGAGCGCCTCGTCGATCAGGGCCAGCTTCTCCTCGCCGAGCTCGGCAAAGTGGGCTTTGGTCTCTTCGGTGACTGTCGCCATCCGCTCGTCGCGGATGTTCTTGTCGGCGTTGAAGAGCGCCCAGCGCACCCGCTCGGTCGCAAAGCCTTCCACAGCCGCCAGAAACTCAGGGTCGAGCGCCTGCGACTCAAAGGGAACCTTGGGCTTGCCGACCTCGGCCACGATGCTCTCGATGAACTGTACCATGGCCACGTTCTCCTCGTGGGCCTTCATGATGGCATCGAACATCACATCGTCTGGCACTTCCTTCGCGCCGGCCTCGATCATGGCCACCTTTTTCCCCGTCGAAGCCACAGTCAGGGCCAGGTCGCTCTTCTCTCTCTGCTCGGCGTTTGGGTTCATGACCACCTGTCCGTCAACCAGGCCCACCGCGATACCGGCGATGGGGCCGTTCCACGGGATATCCGAAATGGCCACCGCAATGGAGGCGCCGTTCATGGCCGCGATCTCCGGCGAGTTGTCCGGATCGACCGACAGCACGGTGCAGGCGATACAAACGTCATTTCTCATATCCTTGGGGAAGAGGGGCCGCATGGGACGGTCGATCACACGGGAGGCCAGAACCGCCTTCTCGGAAGGTCTTCCCTCGCGCTTGAGAAAGGAGCCCGGGATTTTTCCCACCGCGTAAAGCTTCTCTTCAAAATCGACCGAAAGCGGGAAGAAGTCGATCCCGTCGCGCGGCTTTTCCGACATGGTCGCGGTGCAGAGCACCACGGTGTCGCCATAGCGGATAAGGCAGGAACCGTTGGCCAGCCCCGCCATCTTGCCTACCTCCACGGCAAAGGGACGTCCCGCAAGGGTCGTCTTAAAGGTTTTGAAATTTTCAAACATGCACATCGTCTCCTTATCGGTAGAGTTGCGTACGGTTTGAAATTGAAAGCTTAAAGCCGAAGACCAGGCGTCTCCCGCAGTCTCCGCCTTTAAGCCCTAAATCTCGCACCCGTACGGTTACCTATTATAGCATAGCAGGCCAAAGCAATACAAGGGATTCGGCTGACAGTTTTTCTCGTTTCTTTTTCCCACGCCCCAAAACCGGCTCTTTGCCTTCTTTCGCAGCTTTGTTTGCGCAAGGATTTCCCCGTTGCTGTTTGGCTGTAAACGCTTCTTTCCCTGCGCGCGCTCCCATCCTCGTCCCTGTGGGCAGATCCCCACCGTTTTGCAAAAAAGGCCCGCCTGACGATTCAGGCGGGCCTTTTCTCACTTTTTTGCGGTTCCCGTTACTTTCTGATGCCCAATTTTTCGATGATGGCACGGTAGCGGGTGATATCCTTCTTGATCAGGTAGTCGAGCAGACGGCGGCGCTGTCCGACCATCTTGAGCAGACCGCGGCGGCTGTGGTGGTCGTTCTTGTTGAGCTTGAGATGCTCATTGAGATGGTTGATGCGCTCGGTCAGAATGGCGATCTGCACCTCGGGGGATCCCGTATCGGTCTCGTGAACGCGATAGGTTTCGATCAGTTCCTGTTTGGTTCTCATGTTTTTCACCTCTTGTATCAATTCGGCCGACACACAGCAAAGGGCCAAGGCAATGGCGCGAAACGCGCCGGTCTCCCAAAACCGTGCGAAGGTCAGCGGGTGATATTGTATCACAGGTTTTTGCTCCTGTCAAGCCTCCGTTCCGGCCCCCTCCTTCCCAAAACGCATCCGGATCCCAACTTTGCCGAAATCCCCATACGCCAAGGACGTTTGCCGTTATCCTCACCCGTTCAGCCGCTTTCGTTCCCGCACGATCCCTGCAGGGCACCCTGATGGATGCGGGCAGGGCAGCCGGCCCTGCTGCCCACGCACAAAGCGCCGAAGCTCAAAATATGGGCTGCGCTCTGTTTGTCTTCTCCGGTCAGGCGGTCGGATTCCGATCCGTTCTGCCTGCAAAACGGCGCTTCGTCCTTTGCCGCAAACGGGTCAGGCCTCCGGCGCGAACAGGTCGAGGCTGTCCCAGATCAGGCGCTCGGAGTTTGACGGCGTCTCGCCGAAATGGTCGGTGAAAAAGGCCTCGTGCCGGGCGCCGTGGTGCAGATAAATTTCGCGGGCGTTGTCGTTGCCCCGCACGATGCAGATGGTCATGTGCGCAAAACCCTGCTCGCGCCCAAAGCGCCCGACCCGACGGATCAGTGCGCCTCCGACGCCGCGCCCTCTGGCCCGCTGCGCAACATGCAGCGAATCAAAGTAGAGACAGTTCTCCCGCTCCTCGTCCGGCATGCAGGCGGCAAAGCCCAGCACATCGCCCTCGTCCTCGGCCACAAACACCCGTCGGTCTTCGAGCAGGATGTAGCTGCGCCAGACCTCCTCCTTGTCCTTCTCGCTGAGCGCGTCCAGAAAATCGGCGGGCAGCAGGCCGCTGTATGTCATTTTCCAGTTCTCCACATAGATCCGCGCGATAGCCGGCGCATCGTCCGGCAGCGCTCTCCTGATTTGCATCTGTCCCTCTCCTCACGTTTGGCAGAGCCTCGCTTTATCGGCGATCCGTGTCCGCCCGAATCTCTAATGAACCTGCCCTGCGGCTTGCTCCGCGATCGCGCAGACCTGCTCCACATCCTGTTCCATCTGCCGCTTGAGCTCTTCGACCGAGGGAAAGCGGCGCTCGTCGCGCAGGTGACGCAGCAGCTCCACCGTCACGATGCGCCCGTAGAGGTCGCCTTTGTATCCGACAAGATGGGTTTCCAAATTGACCCCTTCTCCCGACACGGTGGGGCGCAGCCCCACGTTGGCCGCGCCGGCATAGCGCACTCCATCGAGCTCCACCCGCGCGGCATACACGCCGAAGCGCGGGACCACTCTGCCCTCAGGCAGCACCTGATTGATGGTGGGGATGCCGATCGTGCGGCCCAGTCGCTTCCCCTGCACCACCTCGCCGGTGACCGAAAAGGGCCGGTTCAGCATCCGTGCGGCTCTCTCCATCTCCCCCCCTGCGACGGCCTCGCGGATCCGGGAGGAGCTCACGATCTCGCCCTCCAGCTTCACCGGAGGCAAGACGAGCAGCATCACGCCCGCCGCGTCACACAGACGCTGCAGCAGCGCTGTATCGCCCGCGGCCCCCGCTCCGAATCGGTGTCCCTCGCCGCACAGCAAAATCTCGGCCCGCAGTTGCCCAAGCAGAATCCGTTCAAAGAATTCCTGTGCGGAGAGCTCTCGTACGGCGCGAAAGTCCTCCTCGACCACCTGCACCCCGAGCTGCCCGATCAGGGCGTTTCGCTCCTCCGGCAGGGTGAGCAGCGGCCGCCGCTCACCCTGCAGCAAAACGGAAGGGTGCTCGGAAAAGGTGTAGGCCACGGCGCGCAGCCCGCGCTGACGCGCGGCCAGCGCCGTCTGCTCCAGCAGCAGGCGGTGTCCGATGTGCACTCCGTCGAAATTTCCAAGGCAAACAGCGCTTCCCTGCCATTCTTCCGGAGCCTGTTCCCGCTCGCCGGATGGATTTTTCTGTCCGCTCCTGCGCATCAGAGCTATGTGCAGCGGTGCGCGGAGCGCCGATCTCCAATTTTTCAAGCCCGCTCTCAGCAGCATTCCTCACCGCGCCAGACAGCAGCCAGCGCGCTGCCCTCCTCCGTTTCGATTTCCCGCAGCAATCCCACAAAGCGTCCGTTTTTCGTCCAGCGGACCAGCTCGCCCTCGCCGACCCGGGTCCCCAGTTTTTTCTGGAGCACCCGCTGGCCGTCCCAAAGCAGCTTATAGTAGAAGGCCGACGACGTCTCCGCCGCCGGCAGCGACAAAAACAGATCCTCCGGAGAAATGACGAGCTCCTCCAGCCTGCCTTCCTCCGCAGCCTCCTCGAGCTGCGTCAGCGTATGCGCATCCCGCAGGTGGAATCCGGCCGAAGCCGTGCGGCGCAGGCTCGACATGCAGGCTCCGCAGCCAAGACGATGGCCGAGATCGGCAATCAGACTTCGGATATAGGTGCCCTTGGAGCAGGAAACCGCAAGCACGGCCTCCTCTCCCGTGAAGCTGCACAGCGTGAGCCGGTGCACCGCCACGCTGCGCGGCCTGCGCTCCACCTCGATTCCCTGACGCGCCAACCGGTAGAGTTTTTCTCCCCCCACCGAAAGGGCGGAATACATGGGCGGCGTTTGCAGGATCTCCCCCGTAAAGAAGGGAAGCGCCTCTTCCAGCTCCTCTTTTGTCGGGCGGCAAGGGGTCTCGGCCAACACCTGCCCCGTGACGTCCAGGGTGTCGGTCTCCACCCCGAATCGAACTCCTGCCACATACTCCTTGTCTCCCGTTAGCAAAAACTCGCTCAGCTTGGTGGCGTTCCCCAGCAGGATGGGCAGCAGCCCGCTGGCCATCGGGTCAAGGGTTCCTCCGTGTCCCGCTTTTCTGGCCCCTGTCAGGGCCCGCACCTTGAACACGCACTTCTGGGACGACATGCCGGGATCCTTGTCCAACAACAAAATCCCCGTCATAGCTCCTGATAGGCCTGCTCGATGGCCGCCACAAGAGCGGCCTCAGCGTGCCCCAGCGGCCCCGAGATGGTGCAGCCCGAAGCGCGGCGATGTCCCCCGCCGCCAAAGGTCTGGGCAACAGCCGCCACGTTGATTTTCCGCACCGAGCGGAAGGAGACCCGGTAGGAGCCATACGGAGTCTCTTTCATCAAAACGCCGACCTCCACGCCTTCGATGCAGCGCATGAGGGTGCCGAGGTCGTCGAGATCGTCCTCCTTGATGTGCAGCTCTTCCCGCATCGCGAGCGAAACCACCGCCACGGCGATCTTGCCCTCCCTGTAGAAGCGCGCCTCGTTGACCACACGGGCCTCCAGCAGCATGCGGGTTCGGGTTTTCAGCATAAAGAGGTTGTAGTTGATCTCGTGCAGCGTGCTGCGCAGGCCGCACTCGACCAGCTCGGCCGTCACCCGCAGGGCAGAGGGCGTCACGTTGGAGTATTTGAAGCAGCCGGTATCGGTGGCGATGGCGGTATAGAGCGCCGCCGCGATGTCGGGCGTGACGGTCGCGCCGAGCCCGCGGATGATGTGATAGACAATCTCCCCTGCCGCCGCCGTGGAGGGATATCCCACGTTGAGGGCGGCAAAGCGCGTAAAGCTGGGGTGATGGTCGATGGCGAGATCGATGTTGGCTCTCAGATGGTCGAGCTTGTCTCCCAAAAGGTTGACGTCGGCGATGTCCACCGTCACATAGGTCTTGGGCACAAAGTCACGGCGCGGCTCGCGCTCCCCCTTCGTGATAAAGTCATAGCGCGGCGTGAAGGGGTCGGAGCAGGCCACCTGGGCGCGTTTTCCCAGACTGCGCAGCGCCTCGCGCAGCGCAAAGGCGCTGCCCACCGCGTCGCCGTCCGGCTTTTGATGGCATAAAATAAGAAAATCATCCCGCTCCTGAAGCAGCGCGACAGCCTCCTGAATGGGCACAGCCGATTCGGGTCCTGCAAACCCGATCTGAATGGTGTCCTGTGTCTGATTTTGATTCAAACCTGTTTCCTCCTTGTCGGGCGGCTCTGGCCGCCGAAGGGTCCGGCGTGCCGGCTCTGAAAGAAACCGGCACGTCCTCTCCGCCGAACAGGCGGCGGAAGGGTCTGTTTCTCTCGTTTCGCATTCCCTGCGGCAGGGCGCGCGCTTTTCCGGAAGCGGGCGGCGTTACGCCTCGTCCCCCTCCGGCGCCTCCGGCTCAGCAGTCTCCTCCTCCGAAGGGAGGTCGAGCCCCTTGAGCACCTGTGCGATCCGGGCGCCGCGTGTGATGGAATCGTCTGCCACAAAGTGAAACTCCGGCACGGCCCGCAGCGTCACTCTGCGTCCGACTTCACGGCGGATAAAGCCCGCCGCCGATTTAAGCCCCTTCAGGCAGTCTTTTGTCTGCTGCGCGTCTCCCATGACGCTGATATAGATCTTGGCATACTTGAGGTCGGGCGTCACCTCTGCCCGGACCACGCTGGTCATCAGAGGGATCCTGGGATCCTTGAGATCGCGGATGATCTCGGCCGTGGCGCGCATGACTTCCTCGTTGATGCGGTCGCTGCGATGTCTTGCCATACTATTCTCCTGTGGCGCGCGGGGG
>JAFRSP010000012.1 GCA_017427525.1 Clostridia bacterium | reverse complement strand
GCATCGCCATCGCCCGCGCGCTGGCCTCCAACCCCAAGGTGCTGCTGTGCGACGAGCCCACCTCGGCTCTCGATCCCGCTACCACCCAGTCGATCCTCTCTCTGCTGCGCGAGATCAACCGGGATTTCGGGCTGACCATCGTGATCATCACGCATGAGATGAAGGTGATCCAGGAGATCTGCCACCGGGTCGCCATCCTCTCCGACGCCCAGGTGCAGGAGCTCGGGGATGTGGAAGAGATCTTTCTCAATCCCAAGAGCGAAGCGGCAAAGAAGCTGATCTATCCGAACGACAGCGGGCAGGAGAATTTTGATTTTGGCAAGCGGCTGCGTCTCTCCTTTGACGGTTCCAAGACCGACGCGCCGATCGTGGCAAATATGGTGCTCGAATCCGGCGCTCCGGTCAGCATTCTTTCGGCCAATACCCAAGTGATCGACGGAAAAACCTTCGGACAGCTTGTGCTCCAGCTTCCCGACAACCCCTCCGCCGTTTCGCGGATGCTGCTCTATCTGAAGCAGCAGGGGGTTTCCTATCAGGAGGAGGATGTGTAAATGTTTTCCCCGAAAATGCTCCAGCTAATCGGCACGGGAATCCTGGAGACCTTCTATATGACCCTGGGCTCCACCTTCATGGCCTATGTGTTCGGGCTTCCGCTGGGTCTGATCCTGGTGATCTCGGATCCCGCCGGCATCCATCCCATGCCCACGCTCAACAAGGTGCTCGGCACCATCGTCAATCTGCTCCGCTCGGTTCCCTTTCTCATCCTTTTGATGGCTCTCATCCCCACAACCCGCAAGATCGTGGGAACCTCTATCGGCTCCACCGCCATGATTCCGCCTCTGATCATCGCCGCTTTTCCCTTTGTGGCCCGCATGGTGGAGAGCTCGGTCAAGGAGGTCGACGCGGGTGTGATCGAGGCCGCGCAGTCGATGGGAGCCTCCACCTTCCAGATCGTCTGCAAGGTGCTGCTTCCGGAGGCGAAGCCCTCCCTGCTGATGGGAGCCGCCATCGCCACCACCACCATCCTCGGTTATTCCGCCATGGCCGGTATCGTCGGCGGAGGCGGGCTTGGCGCCATCGCCATCAACTATGGGTATTACCGCACCCAGACCAACATTTTGTGGGTCATGGTCGTGTTCTTAAGCCTGATCGTGCAGCTCTTCCAAACCCTGGGTGAGAAGGCTGCGCGCGCGGTCGACAAGCGCGTCCGCTGAGGCTTTTTCCCCTTGCAGGACGGTTCGGACCGCGGCCGCGCTCCGAAACCCTTCCCCATCTTCTCCGGAGCGGGATCGCTCCATTTCAGCGACCGGTCATATATCGCAAAGTTCCATTCTCCGCACAAGCCTCTTTTATACATCCCATTTTCTTCAAACAAAACCCAAAACCAAAATAAATCAAAAGGAGATGTTCCCATGAAAAAGAAGCTTTCCATCCTGCTGGCTCTGCTGCTTGTGGTCTGTCTGGTCTTCGCGGCCTGCTCCAAGACCGAAGATGATGCTCCCGCCGATGATGATTCCACCGCCGAGCCTGTGACCTTCAAGGTTGGCGCTTCCATCACCCCCCACGCCGAAGTGCTTGAGGCTGCCCGCGCCGATTTCGAGGCCAAGGGCTACAAGCTCGAAATCATCGAATATACCGACTATGTGCAGCCCAACCTCGCCCTGGAGAGCGGCGATCTCGATGCGAACTACTTCCAGCATCAGCCCTATCTCGACGGATTCAATGCCGATCACGACACCCATATCGTCACGGTCGGCACCGTTCACTATGAGCCCATCGGCATCTATGCCGGCAAAACCGCCGCTCTGGCCGACCTGCCCGACGGCGCCGTTATCGCCGTGCCCAACGACGGCACCAACGAAGCCCGCGCCCTGCTGCTGCTCGAGGCCAACGGCCTTATCAAGCTGGCTGAGAACGTCGGCCTGAGCGCCACCGTCGTCGACATTGCCGAGAATCCCCACAACTTCTAGATCAAGGAACTCGAAGCTGCCCAGGTCGCCCTTGCCCTGCCCGATGCCGATATCGGCGTTGTCAACGGCAACTATGCCATCCAGGCCGGCCTCCATGCCTCCGATGCTCTGGCCATCGAGGACAAGGATTCTCTTGCAGCCGTCACCTATGCCAACATCCTCTGCGTCAAGGAAGGCAACGAAACCAACCAGGCCGCGCTTGACCTGCTCGATTCCCTGCACACCGATGCGGTTCGCGACTATATCAACAACACCTACGACGGCGCTGTGGTTCCCACCTTCTAAACAATCCGCTTCTTTTCTGAAATAAAGCATGGTATCCGAATCCGCGGCGCTTGGCTGCGGATTCGGATACCGTGCATCCACAAAGCTTTTCACCTTTTTCCCCATTGTCATTGCATTGCTTATCTTTATGTACTATACTTGGTTATTATAGCTGACCGCCGCTCGGCTTTGGCGGAAGCCCCCCGCTTTCGGCTATTTAACTTCGATGTCTTCCCATCGAAAATAAAGAAAAGGAGAGTTGCAAATGAAACGTTTATCCTCGCGATGGCTGTCTCTGCTGCTCGTTCTGTCGCTCGTGTTCTCTCTGCTGACACCTGCGCTCGCTGCAGACGATGCCGAGACCGTCAGTGATCTTCCCGACGAAGCTGTTGTACTCGTCGAAGAAGAAGCGTCGGAAGCCGCTGCAGAAGCGCCGGAAGGCCCTGAGGCCGCTCCTGTGGGCCCCCCGAGCCCCCAGCCCAGAACTGTGACTTCCAAAGATCTGCCCGACTATGCCGTGCTTCCCGAAGGGGTCTCCGTGAGTTCTCCCTTGACGATTCAGGAAGTCATCTACTGCCTGATCAAGGGCAGCGGTCTGGAAGACAAACAGCTTGGCTCCTATCCCGACGATTTCAATGCCTTCGCACTCAGCCTTGGCATGATCGACGAGTTCGACAAGCTGGACGACCTGTGCACCAAGAAGAAGCTGACGGATATGAGAAAACCCGCCGATCAGCTTCACGCCGCTGTGAATCCGAAAGATGGCAAACTGGTTCCCGCGTTCATCAACGGACGTGCCCAGCCCATCTTCCCTTACACCACCGGCGCCGTTGATGCGTATGACAACGCTGAGAGCGACATCATCCGTTACTGCGTCTACGTCGAGACCGACTACGACACCGACGGAGACGGCAAACTGGATCTGGTGAAAGCCCTTGTACAGGTGCCTCGGTCCGCCGCCGAGGGCAACTACAAGGCTGCCACCATCTATGAGGCCCGCCCCTATATCACCGGCACCACCAACCTCAGCTCCAGAACCTATACGGCCGGTGACCGCAACGAGTTCGACTATGACGATCTGTATGCCCAGCCCGCTGCCCGCGTGCCTGCAGGCGCTGCAGTCGGCACCCTGGATGCTGCGGCCAACGCGGTTTCCAGCGACTGGTACTATGTAAATCCCCAGGATCGTTCGATTGAATTCGAGGATCTGACCTGGTACGACTACTATCTGGTTCGCGGTTTCGCCGTGGTTGAGAGCGGCGGCATCGGCACCATGGGTTCCGAAGGCTTTGAGACCTGCGGTACCGATCTGGAGATCGCTTCCTTCAGATGCGTCATCGAATGGCTCACCGGCGACCGCGTCGCCTACACCGACAAGACCAACAACATCCCCGTGGAAGCTGACTGGTCTGCCGGCAGCGTGGGCACCACCGGCCGTTCCTACGCCGGCACCACCCAGTTTGGTCTGGCCACCACCGGCGTCAAGGGCCTGAAGACCATCGTGCCCGTGGCCGGCATCGCCAGCTGGTATGAGTACACCAACTCTCAGGGTATCTCCACCAGAAGCAATGCTGCTTACGAAGACTACCTGGCCGCCTACTGCGCCGGCCGTTATCTCGATCCCGAGGATTTTGCCACGATCGCGGATCGGTACTATGACTATCTGAACCAGCTCTATGTGGATCAGAGAGCCACCCCCGGCGACTACTTTGAGGAAGTCTGGGGCGTGCGCGACTATACCCTCAATGCGAAGAACATCAAGATCCCTGCCCTGATTGTCCACGGTCTCAACGACTACAACGTCCGGACCAAGGAAACCGATCTCATGTATCGGGCCTTCAAAGAAGCCGGATTCGGCGATCAGGTCAAGCTCATCTTCCATCAGGACGGCCACCTTACCCCCACCTATCCCGCCGGCGGCCTTGAGTTCCTGGTCAACGGTCAGCTCTACGACGAGATCTTGAACCAGTGGTTCAGCCACTATCTGTGCGGCGTTAAGAACGACGTGGAGGATATGCCCGTCGTTCAGGCCCAGAGCAACCAGAATCCCGATGTGTGGGGCGAGTTTGACAGTTGGGAGCCCGCTGATACCCTGGAGATCAATGCGGATATGGCTGACGATGTTGCCATTACCAGCAATTACGCCTCCTTCGGCGTGACTAACAGCAACTGGCAGGCCACCTTCTCGCAGGATTCCACCCCCGGCAGCGTTGCGTTTGTCGCGGATGTTGAAGAAAACACCGTCATCAAGGGCTCCATTGCCGTGAAATTCACCGCCACCGTCGACAATGAGCAGGCGGCGACCGAAACCCCCAATGGCGATGTGCCCAGCGGCGACGTCGCCTCCATCGCAACCCCCAACGGCGACGCGCTGGATCCCGATAACTTTGTGAACCCCCTCACCTTCGGCATTGAGGATGACTATGCCGATTATGACGCGCTTCCCGTGAAAGGCATCGCTAAGCCTCTGGACGGCGACGGCGTTGCTGCCAGAAACAGCCTGATGGTCAGCGCCATGCTGGTGGATCTGAACGACACCAGCTTTGACACCGTCAACACGTCCGGCAACTATGTCACGAAGGAAGTCCTGAAGGAAGCCGGCGCCTGGCAGGGCGGCGGCCTGGACAACTGGGATTTCGTCCGCCTGACCCCCACTTCCGTCAAGTACAAGATCATCGCCCGCGGCTGGATGGATCTGTGCAACCCCGGCGCCGGCTATGATTCGAAGTCTGCCGACACGAGGGTCGCTCTGGATCCGAACGTGCCCAACGACTACACCATCTACCTCCAGCCCAATGTTTACTCCATTCCCGCCGGTCACAAGCTGGCAGTTGTGATTTACGCCTATGAGCCCGGATTTACCAGCTAGTCCGAGCAATATGTGATCACGCTGAAGAAGGGCTCCGTCTCTGCTGAGCTTCCCGTGGAATACGGCGATGCGTCTGCTGCGACCCTGAAGGAAGACAGCTATAACCTGGCCGTCAGCGCCACGAGAAACGCCGGCTCTGTCACCATCAAGAATGAAACCGGTGACACCGTGTCTGCGGGCCTGTTCCCCCATGATACGAAGCTGACCCTGACCGCCAATGTCAATGCCGGCTATCAGTTCACAAAGTGGACCGTCAACGGCGTCGACGTCGGCACTGATCCGACCCTTGAGCTGACTCTGGATTCCGACAAGAGCGTCTCTGCTACGTACGCTCAAATCCCGACCGTCACGCTGACTGTGGAAGCTGCTAACGGCAACGTTGCGCTCTCCCGCGCCGACGGCGGAAATGTGTTCGTGAGAAACAATCTGGTCTACAAGGGCACGGAAGTCATCTTCACGGCCACAGCCAACGAAGGCTATGTCTTCGCCGGCTGGACTGTCGATGGTAAAGATGCTGGAACCACGAACCCCCTGACCCTGACCATCGATGCGAACACCCTCGTGACCGCTGCGTTTGAACCCATTCTTGCAAAGCGGCAGCTGACCATCACTGAGAGCCAGAACGGCGCCATCGTGCCCTCTGTGGAAGGCAGAGACGAGGTCTTCGTGGAAGAGGGTAAGGTCTTTTCGGGCGATGTGGTGAGCTTCACCGCCAAACCGAATTCCGGTTATCGCTTTACCGGCTGGGTCATCAACGGCCAGCCCGGCGGAACTGCCAATCCCCTTGCTCTGACGATCGATGAAGACACCGAGATCGGCGCCAACTTCGCACGGAAGAGCACCGGCGGTGGCGGCAGCAGCAGCGGAAGCGGCAGCAGCACGACAACCTCCCCCGTCACCATCGACAAGGTCGACAATGCAACCGTTACGGCAGACGCCGCCAACGCGAAGGCCGGCGACACCGTCACCATCACGGTCAAGCCGACCGATGGTTACAAGGTCGAAAAGGTGACCGTAACCGATAAGAACGGCGACGCCGTTAAGGTCACCGACAACGGCGACGGCACCTACTCCTTCAAGATGCCGGCCACCGGCGTTACCGTGACGCCCGTGATCGGCAAGGTCGAGGGCTCCGAGCCCACGACCGGTCTCAAGTTTGTGGACGTGCCTGAGGACGCCTACTTCTTCACTCCCGTTTACTGGGCAGTGGACAAGGGCATTACGAACGGTACGGATGACACCCACTTCTCCCCCGACGACGCTTGCACCCGTGCGCAGATGCTGACCTTCCTCTGGAGATCTGCAGGTAAGCCCGCACCCTCCAGCACAACCAATCCCTTCACGGATGTGGCCGAAGGCGCTTACTACTACGATGCAGTTCTGTGGGCGGTTGAAAAGGGTATCACCACCGGCGTGACCCCCACCACCTTCGATCCCGACGGTAAGGTGGATCGCGCTCAGAGCGTGACCTTCCTCTATCGCTATCTCGGAGAGAAGACCGAAGCGACCAACCCCTTCACGGATGTGGCCGAAGACGCTTACTACTTCGATGCAGTCCTGTGGGCAGCAGCCAAGAACGTGACGACGGGCAAGACCGCTACGACCTTTGATCCCACCGGCGATTGCACCCGTGCCCAGATCGTGACCTTCCTGTATCGCGCAGCCCAATAATTGCAGGAATTGTTTTCGATGACGCATTGCTTTTGCTGATGCAAAAGCAAAACGTCTGAACTGGAAAAAGAAATCTTGCATTTCGATCAAGACCACCGGTTCGTCCGGTGGTCTTGATTTTTCTTTTGCACAGATTTCATCCCCCTGATGCAAAAACGCAGAGACCCGCGTGGTCTTAGCGCCTCTTTCTTTCTGAAAAATACAGGACTGCGCATCCTGACCACAGGACCTGTGCAACAAAAATCAGCGGCTCTCGTCCCGACGGCAGAACGTGCGTTTTCCATTCTTCCCTGCTGGTGTGGAGCAAACTTCAAAACCCTGTGCCGCCGTATGGAAGAAATCCTGAACACCGCCCATCGAAAGAATCCTTTCTTCAAAAAGGGGCTGCAGCGTCTTTTACGACGCCGCAGCCCCAAACGGTTTTTCTATGAAATGGGAAATCGCTTACTCGATCACGATCAGATCCTTCGGATTGTGGTTGAGAATCTCACAGCCGTCTTCCGTGATCAGGACCAGATCCTCGATGCGCACGCCGAACTCGCCGGTCAGGTAGATGCCGGGCTCGATAGAGAAGGTCATCCCGGGGAGCACCGGATCGGGATTGGCCGAAGAGACGTCGCCGGCCTCATGATCTTCCAGCCCGATGGAATGTCCAAGGCGGTGGATAAATCTCGGCCCGAAGCCGCCCTCGGTAATCAGATCGCGCGCTGCCGCGTCGATATCGCAGAAACGCACGCCAGGCTTGATGATGGACTCGGCCTTTTCATTGGCCGCACGCACCAGCTCATAGACCTCGCGCTGACGGTCGCTCACGGTCTTGAAGAAGAAGGTGCGGGTCATATCCGACCAGTATCCGTCCTTCACGCAGCCCATGTCGATGAGCACGCAGTCGCCCGGTTTGAGAGCGGTGTTGTCGTTGCGGTGATGCGGGTCGGCGGCATTGGCGCCGAAGGCCACGCCGGCAAAGCCGGAGCGATCGGCACCCTCTTTGAGGTAGAGCTCCTTGATGATCGCGCCGAGCTCCAGCTCGGTCATTCCCTCTTTGATCAACGCGGGGAGCTGATCCATCACGGCATCGTTGATCAGCGAGCAAACGCGCATCTTCTGCGCCTCGTCTGCACTCTTGCAGGCACGCACGGTATCGACAATGGGAGAGCCATTGACAAAACGGGCCACGGCGCCGGTGTCCTGCAGGGGCAACAGCAGCTTGGCGGGGAAAACCTTTTCCACGCCGCAGACCTCATTCGGATCCAGATACCGCGCCAGCACGGCGGCGCTGTCGTCGGTATCGAAATAACGCACCTGCTTCATGGGAATCCCATCCGGCACCACGAAGAGATCGTTGAGCAGCAGCACCGGCTCTCTCTCGGTCGAGAGGACGATGGCATACATACGCTCCAGCGGCTCGAGAGGATACTCCAAGATATACTCCATCGTGGAGGGGTCGTTCAATACCATCTGGGGCAGATTGTTCTCCTTCATACGCGCCAGCACACGCGCGAGACGTTCCTGATTCACGCCGTTCACTCCTTTTTATCGATTCTCCTGCCAAAGGGCGATCTTACCAGGTATTATAGCATGCCGGCACGGCGCTTTCAACGGTCTTCTTGCATTCTCTTTTCCGCCCGGCGGGTCACTTGCAGAACACATGCCTGCCGATGGTGAGCACCACGGGGCGCGAGCGCATCCACTTGTTCGTGGTCTTTTCGGGGTTGTAAAAATAGATGGCCCCGCCGGTGGGGTCGTTGCCCGCAAGGGCCTCCCTGGCTGCGCGGATGCAGCTCTCCTGCGCTGCCTTGTTGAACTCCCCGTTGCTGACCGATTCAAAGGCTCCGCCCTGGTAAATCACGCCGGCCAGCGTGTTGGGGAAAGAGGGGTGCCGGATCCGATTTAAAATCACGGCCCCCACCGCGATCTGACCTTCATACGGCTCTCCCTTGGATTCAGCCGAGATGATGCGTGCCAGAAGGTCGAGATCGAGGCGCTCCGTGCCGGTCTCGCCGCCGGAACCGCCGGAGGAAGCGCCCCCGGAAAGCCCCAGGGCCGCGAGGGTCTGCTGACCGGCGATCCCATCGGCCTTCAGCCCCTTGTCGCGCTGAAACTGCGTGACAGCCCGTTTGGTTCTGGTCCCATAAATGCCGTCTGCCGCCCCCACGTCGTACCCCAGCGACCGCAGCTTTTCCTGAATGCGCCTGACCTCCTCTCCCCTCGTGCCAAAGCTGGAAAGCGTCTGCACGCTTCCCCCGTGCCGCAGCGCCGCAAGCGGAGAGGCCGTCCCCATCCCGAGCAGGAACACAAGGGCTGCCAACAGCAAAAATCCATTGCGTTTCTTTTCCATGTTTCTCCTTTTTCCCCTGTCGCTTTGCTGCGCTTCCACACACCTTCCAAATGGAAAGAAGATACAAAATATGTGTGTGCTCTTCTTGACAGGGTTTTGAATTGCCTTTATACTTATCTTTGTACTATCATGTGGAATTTGTCGCGTTTTATTCCCGCATCGTGGGGACGCGCAATCTGCGATATGTGACACAACTGAAGATTAGGAGGTACTGTATGAACGGGTTTATGCAGGTTCTCCCTTATCTGGTGGTTGCTGTCTTGTTCTCATGCGCATTTTTTTGTTTCGGCATCCTATATCGCAAGAAGGTTGCCGAGTCTGAAATCGGTCAGGCCGAGGTAGAGGCCCGTCGGATCATCAACGAAGCAATCAAGAGTGCGGAGGCAAAGAAAAAAGAGGCAACCCTGGAGGCAAAGGAAGAAGCCATTCTCCTGCGCGCTGAAGCCGAAAAAGAGCTTAAAGAGCGTCGAAGCGAAATCAGCAAACAGGAACGCCGAATTCAGCAAAAAGAAGAATCCCTTGATAAAAAGGCTGAAAACTATGAGCAGAAGGAAGAAAAGCTCAACCGCAAGCTCAAGGAGGCCGATGCTCTCCGTGAGGAAATCGAGGAATTCCGCAGGCAGGAATGGGAAACGCTGGAGCGAATTTCCGGCTTTACCATCGATCAGGCCAAGGAATACCTTCTGAATAACCTTGAAAACGAAATCAAGCACGAATCCGCGCTGCGCATCAAGGAAAATGAGCAGCGCGCTAAGGAGGAGAGCGAGCAGCGCGCAAGAGAGATCGTCACCATGGCCATCCAGCGCTATGCCGCCGACTTCGTGGCGGAGGCCACCGTCTCGGTCGTTCCCCTTCCCTCCGACGAGATGAAGGGACGCATCATCGGCCGTGAGGGCCGCAATATCCGCACCATCGAAACCATGACCGGTGTGGATCTCATCATCGACGACACGCCGGAGGCCATCACCATCTCCTGCTTTGATCCCGTGCGCCGTGAGATCGCCCGCATTGCCCTGGAGCGTCTGGTGCACGACGGGAGGATCCACCCCGCCAAGATCGAAGAGACCGTGGAAAAGGCCCGCAGAGATGTGGAAAACACCATCAAGCAGGAGGGCGAGCGCGCCACCTTTGAAACCGGTGTCTATGGTCTGCATCCCGAGCTGGTCAAGCTGCTGGGCCGTCTGCGTTACCGCACAAGTTACGGACAGAATGTGCTTCTGCACTCGATCGAGGTTTCCCACATTGCCGGCATGATGGCGGCCGAACTGGGTGTCGATGTGGCACTTGCCAAGCGCGCCGGCCTGCTGCACGATATCGGCAAGGCGCTCGATCATGAGATCGAGGGCTCGCATGTGCAGATCGGCGTGGACGTGGCCCGCAAATACAAGGAGTCGAGCGGCGTGATCAACGCGATCGAATCCCACCACGGCGACGTGGAGCCCACTTCGATCGTCTCCTGTCTGGTACAGACGGCCGACGCCGTCTCCGCCGCGCGTCCCGGCGCCCGCCGCGAGAATCTCGAGGCCTACATCAAGCGGCTTCAGAAGCTTGAAGAGATCGCCGGTTCCTTCCCCGGCGTGGAGCGGTCCTTTGCCATTCAGGCCGGACGCGAGATCCGCATCATGGTGAAGCCGGAAGACGTTTCCGACGACGATCTGACCCTGCTGGCCCGCGACGTTGCCAAAAAGATCGAAGACGAGATGGAGTATCCCGGCCAGATCAAGGTGAACCTGGTGCGCGAGAGCCGTGCCATCGACTATGCAAAATAATGAAAAAGGCGCGCCCCGGGCGTGCCTTTTCGTTATCTGAAGGTAGATGCGCCGCACGGTGGCTTTGGTCCTTTTGCCGTATGCCGCTCTGCTGACAGTTATGAAGGAGACCTGCTATGAATATTCTCTTGATCGGCGATATCGTCGGCGCGGCCGGCTGCGACTTTCTGGAAAAGAGGCTGTGGGGGATCCGCCGCCGGCTTGCGGCAGATTTCGTTGTGGCAAACGGTGAAAACGCCTCGGTCGGAAACGGCCTGCTCCCCACCGACGTACGCCGTCTTCAGAATGCGGGGGTCGACGTGCTGACAGGCGGCAACCACACCTTTGGCCGCTGGGAACTGCGCGCCCTGCTGGATGAAGACTCCGCCGTGCTGCGTCCTCACAACTATCCCGATGCGCCGGGCAGCGGGCTCGGAATCTATGCCACCCCCTTCGGTAAGGTGGCCGTTCTCAATCTGATCGGGCGGACCTATCTGGCCACCAATGTCGATTGCCCCTTCCGCACGGCCGACCGCATGCTGGAACGTCTTGCGGATATCCCCATCCGGATCGTCGACTTTCACGCCGAGGCCACCAGTGAAAAGCTGGCGCTCCGCGCCTATCTGGATGGCAGAGTTTCGGTCGTTGTGGGCACCCACACCCATGTGCAGACTGCCGACGAGACCGTCTCTCCAAGCGGAACCGCTTCGATCACCGATCTGGGCATGACCGGTCCCGAGGATTCGATTCTGGGAGTCGGCACCCAGGAGGTCGTGGAACGGTTTCTCACCGGAATTTCGGTTCGCTTCAAGCCGGGCGCGGGCGAGGTCTCTCTTTGCGGCGCCCTGGTCGAGGTCGGCGAGGATGGCAAAGCCCGTTCGATCGAGCGCATCCAGATCCGCTGACGCTCTTCCCGATACCGCTGCGAAGCTGCTTTGTCCACCTTAGGAGGACTCTATGAAATTTGAAAAGCTCACCATCGTGAAACACAATATCCCCTATCTCACCACGCCCGACTTTGCGCGCATTCCGGAGCTTGCGGCGGGATTTCCCACCCGGGCCGGCGGAGTCAGTCAGGGAGATCATGCCGCCTTCAACTTCGGCTTTTCCCGTGGAGACCGCCCCGAACGCGTGACCGAAAACTACCGCATTCTGGCCGATCTGCTTGGGGCAGACCCCGAACGCATCGCCGCCACACGGCAGGTCCACTCCGCCCGTGTGCTGCTGGCCGAGCGCGACGGCGTGGCCAATCCCTTTGTGGGCCATGCCTTCACCCAGGCCGACGGTATGATCACCGGCGAGGCCGGCATCTTCCCCGTTTGCTACTATGCCGACTGCATTCCCCTGCTGCTCTATGCCCCCGACAAGGGGGTCTGCGCCGCCGTGCATTCGGGCTGGCGCGGAACGCAGAAGCGCATTCTGGCCGTGGCGCTGCAGCGGATGATCGAGGAGTTTCACATCGACCCCTCACAGACCCTGATGGCTATCGGGCCTTCGATCTGTCCCTCCTGCTTTGAAGTGGGGGAAGAGGTTGCGGAGCTCTTTCGGGAAACCTTTCCCTCGCATCCCGAGCTTATTTTACAGGGCTTTGCCAAGCCCCATATCGACCTCTGGCACGCTGTGGAACTGACGGGACTTGAAATGGGCATGCGGGAAGACCATATCACCTGCCTCAACGAATGCTGCTTCGAACATCCGGAACGCTACTTTTCACACCGCGTGCACGGAGAGCGCCGCGGCGTGTTGATGGCCCTGATCGGCCGCAGAAAGGAGACCCTGTAATGCGCCGTGCTCTGTATCGATGGGGATTTGCGCTCTGTCTGGGGCTCTGTCTGCTGCTTTGCGCCTGTAAAACCAGCGAGTCGGCAGAGCCGCCGAAAAAAAACGTGGAAGGCGCTGCCGTGGAACTCCCGGACTCGATCAGCCTGCCCTATGTCAAAACAGCTTCTTTCGATCCCCTGACCACTACGAGCCGCGTCAATTTCGAGCTCTGCGCCCTCCTCTACGATCCGCTGGTCCTGCTCGACGAAACGATGCGGCCCATCCCCTTTTTGGCGCAGTCGATCGAAACGGAAGGCCTGCGTGTGACCGTTACGCTGCGGCCGAATGTCCGCTTTCAGGACGGAACCCCCCTCACCGCCGCCGATGTGGCGGCAACCTTCAGCCGCATCCTCGAAGGGGGCACCCATTACGATGCGCGTCTGCGCGACGTG
Organism: Clostridia bacterium; assembly: GCA_017427525.1. Taxonomy (GTDB): domain Bacteria; phylum Bacillota; class Clostridia; order Oscillospirales; family Feifaniaceae; genus Galloscillospira. The sequence goes on along the minus strand of JAFRSP010000012.1, from coordinate 32,585 downwards.
GCCGCGGTGGAGCAGCTCGACGAAACCTCGCTTCTTATCACGCTGCGGAGGGAAAACAGCCTGTTTGCATCGCTGCTCGAGATCCCGATCGTAAAACAGGGTTCGGCAGGAGAGGGTTCCACTTCCGTCGGCAGCGGGAAATACCGATTCGATGCGTTGAACGCGTGTCTGGTTCGAAACGAAGACTGGATCGGGGGAAGGATTCCGCTGACCGAGATCTCGCTGGTGGACGCTCCGGACCAGCAGTCTGCCGCCTTCTCCCTCAGCGCGGGGAATCTCTCCCTTATGACCACCTTCGGCTCAAAGCTCACCCTGAACAGCCTGCGCAGCGTGACCAACAATCTGGTCTTCTTGGGGGTCAACCCCTCCTGCGCCGCCCTCTCCACGGCGCCGCTGAGGCGGGCCCTTTCGGCTGTTCTCTCCCGCTCTACCCTGCTGGACGACAACGTTGCAAGCGGCGGCTTCGTGGCACTGTCTCCCATCAATCCGCGATGGTTCCTCTTTGATTCCGCGGCCGTTTCCCGCGGGACCGACCCCTCATATGCCGAGACCGCGCTGCGGGAGGAGGGATATCTTCTCAACGAGGAGACCGGCCTGCTCACCAGCACCTCCGGCAAAACACTGTCGCTGCGCCTGCTTTACAACGGTGCAAATGCCGGACGGGCAGCTCTCGCCCTTTCGATCGTCAACCAGCTGACCGACTTCGGCTATGCGGTAACGCCGGTGGAAGCTTCCGCTGCGGAGTATCCCCGTCTGGTCGCCTCCGGCAGCTTCGATCTCTATCTCGGAGAGGTTCGGCTGACTCCCGATATGAACCTCTCCCCGCTGGTGGAGACCGGCGGCTCTCTCAACACAGCCCGCTTTTCCTCCGCCGCTCTGGACGAGGCGCTGCGCGCCATGAAGTCCGCCTCTGCCGAGCAGCTGGAGGCCGCTGCATTCGCCATGATCGAAGCCCTTGACCGGGAAACGCCGGTGATTCCGCTCTACTTCTCCATCGAAGAGCTCGTGCTGGGAGAGCCTGCCCTTGAAACGGTCCTCGCTCCGACCCCCACCAACCCATTGGCAGGCCTGGAGCAGCTCACCCTTTCAGGAGAATAATCCCCCTGTTTATTTATCCCGCCGCCTGTTTCATCGGTTTCTTTTTCTTCTTTACGTTGTCTTTGTATGCCGTGCACCCCAGGAGAGGAAGGCGATCTGCCTTCCTCTCCTGTTTGATTCCCCCTGTTTTCTGTGCCTATTCTTCTGAGCTGCCCCTGAAACACCCCCTCGTACAAATCTCGCCTTTATCTTGTTATTCCCATGGAACTATGCTATACTAAGTTGGTATTCTGCGGGAAAACCCGTTTGGTTTTCCCTTTTGAAACCCAGCTGATTCTTGATTTCAAATATGCAAAAACGCATGGGAGGTACGACATGGTAAAAGTGGAAACCGCTCTCGGAGAGATCAACATCTCCGGCGAGGTTCTCGAAACCATCGTGGGACGGGCCGTCAACGAATGCTTCGGCGTCGCCGGGATGGCCGCCAAGGACTCGGTGGAAAACTTTGTCTCTCTGTTCCGGCGCAACCGGCTCGACAAAGGCGTCCGTGTTATCCCTGTCGGGGAGGACATGGTGTCCATCGAACTGCATATTGTCGTGATCTACGGTCTCAATATCGCTGCCATTTCCAGCAGCATCGTCAACAAGGTGCGTTATACGGTAGAAGAACTGACCGGACTCACGGTGCATGAGGTCACCATCTGCGTGGACGATATGAAAGCCTAAGAGGAGGACAAACGGAATTGAATACCATCAACGGTGCCAAGCTCCGCGATGCGATCCTCTCAGGCGCCTACAATGTGGAGAAGCACAAGACCGAGATCAACGATCTCAATGTTTTCCCCGTGCCGGACGGCGATACCGGCACGAATATGGCTATGACCCTGCTCGGCGGCGCCTCGGTGCTCCGCGGCGCCCAGGGCGGATGCGGCGAAGTTGCGGAAACCGCCGCCTCCCTTTTTCTCAAAAACGCCCGCGGAAATTCCGGTGTGATTACCTCTCTGCTCTTCCGCGGCTTTGCCAAGGAACTCTCCGGGGCCGAGGAGGCCGACGCCGTCCTTTTGGCCGCCGCCTTCGACGCCGGTGTGAAATCTGCCTACAAGGCCGTGATGAAGCCCACCGAGGGCACGATCCTGACCGTTTCCCGCCTTGCCGCGGAGGCTGCCACGGAGGCCGCGATCGGCGGCGTTGAGATCGAGGCCCTGCTTTCGCGCATGCTGGATGTGGCAAAAGAGGCCCTCGCAAAGACCCCCGACCTGCTTCCGGTGCTGAAAAAAGCCGGTGTGGTCGATTCAGGCGGTCAGGGCTATGTTTACCTTCTAGAGGGTATGCTCCATTTCCTGGTCGAGGGCGTTCCTGTTTCCGCCGCTGGGGAAGAGTCCGCCGAAGCGGCTCCTGCCGCCCCTGCCGCGGGAGCCGATCAGAAGGATCACCCCCATATCGATCTCGCCGCCCTCAACCCCGAGGATATCAAATTCGCCTATTGCACCGAATTCTTTATCAACAAGACCACCAGCAAGCGGCTGCGCAGCCCTGAGGCGCTTCGCGCCTATCTTGACAAGATCGGCGATTCCCTCGTTTTTGTCGACGACAAAGACGTGATCAAGGTTCATGTGCACAGCAATGCCCCCGGCCGTGTGCTTCAGGAGGCTCTGAAATACGGATACCTCTCGGGCATCAAGATCGAGAATATGATCGAGCAATACGGCGACTTCGTCGCCCAGATGAAACCTGAGTTCCGCAAGATCGCTGAGCCGGAGAAGCCCTATGGCTTTGTCGCCGTTTCGCCCGGTGAAGGGATCACCCAGGTGTTCCGCGACTTCCTGGTGGATGAGATCGTCACCGGCGGGCAGACCATGAACCCCGCAATCGAGGATGTTTTGGCTTCGATCGACGCCACGCCGGCCGAGACCGTTTTCGTCCTGCCCAACAATTCCAATATCATTCTCACGGCCCAGATGGCGGCCAAAATGACCGATAAGCAAGTGTTTGTCCTGCCAAGCCACACCATTCCCGAGGGAATGGCCGCCCTCACCCACTTCGATGAAACGCTGTCGCCCGAGGAAAACAACGCCGCCATGCTCCAGGGCATCGAAACCGTGAAGAGCGGCCAGATCACCTATGCCGTCCGCGATTCAGAAGTGGATGGGCGCCGTGTACGCAAAGGGGAAATGATGGCTCTGTGCGGGAAGAACCTGCTGGCCGTTGAAAAAACGCCCGAGCGCGCCCTGCTCAAGATGCTCTCCGCCATGGTGGACGACGCCTCTGAGTTCGTCACCATCTTTTTCGGGGCCGACGTCACGCAGGTCACCGCGGCAAAGCTGAGCGAACAGCTCAAGCGCAAGCTCCCCTCCAGCGTGGAACTCTCGCTGATCTGGGGCGGTCAGCCGGTCTATAGCTATATTGTCTCGGTGGAATAACCCTTTCCACCCTGTCCGGCGTTTCTTCCCGCCGTCTTCTGCGGCGCGACGGACAAAGCGCCAGGGGGATTCGACCGATCTTCCTGCCCATGCGGGCAAACCAGGGGGAAACATCGGCGGCTTCCTATCTGTCCCGCAAGGGGTTTCTTAGGCGCAAGCCTGCGGACGAAATATCTGTTCCCGTTTGGTCTGCCGGCAGGGCTGTGGATGGCGGTCCGCTCTCTTTTGGCAGATCGGCTCTTTTCGCAAAAAAGCCCTTTGCCCAGCGGGCGGTTATGTCTTTGCTTCGCAAAGTCTTTGAACGGTAAACCGAAAAAAATCGGTAGACCGTAGTATCGTAACAAAGGGGGAATATCCATGAAAGCCGTGGTTCAGCGCGTATCTCATGCGGATGTCGTGATCGACGGCGTCACCGTGGGCGCTATTGGACGGGGCTTCCTTGTCCTGCTGGGCGTCTGGAGCGGCGACAGTGACGACGACTGCCGGTGGCTGGCCGAAAAAATCTCGAATCTGCGCGTCTTTGAAGATGAAAACGGCAAGCTCAACAAATCTCTCAAGGATATCGACGGGAACCTGCTGGTCGTGCCCAATTTTACCATTGCCGGCGACTGCCGCAAGGGCAATCGTCCCTCTTTTATCAAGGCCGAACGTCCGGAGCGCGCCACCTATCTCTTTGAACTTTTCAAGCAGACCCTTCGGGGGCTTGGCTTCCCTGTGGAAAGCGGTGTGTTCGGCGCCGACATGAAGGTCTCTCTGCTCAACGACGGACCCATCACACTCATTGTTGAAAAAGGCGAAAACAGCTTTTCGTGAAAGGAGTAAATCCCTATGAAGCTGCATCATATCTCGAGCTCCATGATGTTCGTGAACACCTATATCCTCATGGACGAGAAGGCGGGCGAAGCCGTTCTCATCGATCCGGGCTTTATCAATCCCGAGCTTTTTCAGTTCCTGGAGCAGTGCCCCTGTAAGTTGAAATATCTCATTGCCACCCACGGCCACGGCGATCATACCGGCCTGCTGGCCGAGGTGAAGGATCGCTTCGGCGGGCTGGTCTGCATTCATGAGGACGACGCCCATTTTCTGACCTCGGAGATGGCCTTCCGCCAGTTCGGGGGCGCCAATCTGGGGCTCAGGCCTGCAGCGCCTGATATTCTGCTTCACCATGGGGATAAACTGACTGCAGGCGATATCACTCTCACCGTTTACCACACCCCCGGCCACACGCCCGGCGGGATCTGTCTGGAAGCCGCCCCCTATCTCTTTACCGGCGACACCCTTTTCCACGACGACGTCGGTCGTACCGACTTCCCCGGAGGGTCAGCCTCCCAGCTCCGTCACTCCATTTCGGTGGTGCTCGGCGGAATTGAAGGCGATTTGCAGGTGCTCCCCGGCCATGAGGAATTCAGCACCCTGGCTTACGAAAAGGCCAACAACCCCTATTTTAAGGCTGTATGAAGCTGATATTACAGGGCCATGAGGAACGTTACCTGACCGAAACGCTGGCGCTGCTCTTTTTCCCCGCAGCCGGTTTTTCCGCGGAACGCGACGACGGGTTGCAGGCAGTTTCCCGCCTGGAAGGGCGCACTGCCTTTACCGAGATCACGGCGCACGGGAAAACGGCGCAGGCCGTTGATACAGCGCGGGAGGACGAGCCTGCAGAGCAGTCCATTGCCCGCAGTTTCTATAAGGCCGGTCAGGCCCTGACCGGCATCACGCCCCCCTGGGGAACCCTCACCGGCATCCGCCCTGCCAAGCTGGTCAAGCGTCTGCTCGACAGCGGGCTGACCGAGCGCGAAGCTGCCGACCGTCTGCTGCGGGATTGCTTCACAAGCCCCGACAAGACGGCGCTCTGCGCCGGCGTGCTGCGAAGCGAGCAGCAGGCGCTGGCACAGCTCAATCCCTCCGCCGTCAGCCTCTATCTCGGGATTCCCTTCTGCCCGTCGCGCTGCTCCTACTGCTCCTTTGTCTCCCATTCCGTAGAGAAAGAGGGGCGCTTCATCCCTGCCTATGTGGAGGCCCTCAAGGAAGAGGTAGAGCAGACGATGAAGGCTCTCGACAAAATCTCGGTTCCGGTGCAGTCCATCTATATGGGCGGCGGCACTCCCACCACCCTCTCGGCCGAGCAGTTGCGCGAGGTGCTGGGAATCTTCTCCCGGTATCTCGATCCCAAGACCCTCTCGGAATTCACGGTGGAGGCCGGACGGCCCGACACCATCACACAGGATAAGCTCGAGGCCATTCTCGCATGCGGTGCAGACCGCATCAGTGTGAATACCCAGACTACCGACGACGAGACACTGCGCCGTGTTGGCCGCACCCACTCGGCGGACGATTTCTTTGCCGCCTACGAGTTGGTGCGCCGCTACCCTTTCCGTGTAATCAATGTGGATCTGATCGCCGGTCTGCCGCAGGAACCCGTGGAAGCCTTCTGCAAGAGCCTTAAGGACACAATCGCTCTGCGCCCTGAAAATCTGACGGTGCATTCGCTCTCGCTCAAGCGCGCCGCCCGTCTGGAATACAAAGACATGGACCGCTCCCGACAGGGCTCAAACGATATCGTTGAAATGCTTTCCTTCACCTCCGCCGCAACCAAGGAGGCGGGTTATCAGCCCTATTACCTCTACCGGCAGCGCAACACGCTGGGCAACCTCGAAAACGTGGGTTATGCCCTTCCCGATACCCAGGGGCTTTACAACGTGTATATCATGGGAGAGTACCAGAGCATCGTGGCCATGGGGGCCGGTGGCGTCTCCAAGGTGGTCGGTCTGCCGGGCGGCAAGATCGAACGGGTCTTCCACAACAAGTATTATCACGAATACATTCGCGACAAGGAAAAGATGCGCCGCAACAGAGAAACGCTGATCACTCTTTTGCAGCGCGCTCGCTCCTTTTGAGACGGAACTCCGTTTTTCCTCGGAGGCGCTCTCTTCGCGGACTTGTCTTTGATTTAGGAGGTATTCTCAATGAACATCAACAAAAACGATCTTGTCGAATCGCTCCGACAGGCGGGCGACGTGGTCGCACAAAAGGTCGACGGACTCTATCAGCGCACCCGCCTGAGCTTTTCGATCTCTTCCAAGGAAAGCGAACTTGCCGATCTCTACCGCGAACTCGGCCAGACGGTCTATGAACAGGAAAAGGGCCGCACAACCCATAACATGTCGCGCAGCGCGCTCATCGCCATGATCGACGCCTGCATCAAAGAGCTTCAGGAACTGCGCAGCCGCAGATCCGAAGCCGGCCCCGTCTATCGTTTCTGCCCTGCATGCGGCCGTCCGGTCTCCGAAAAGGCCAATTTCTGCGCCGTGTGCGGAGCAAAAATCGAACCGGATCCCCCAAAGGATGCGCCGTGCTGCGAGGGCGACCCCTGCCCTGAGGATTGCTGCAAGGAGACCGAATCCCCCGCCTGCGACGGCGAATCTGTCCGCGAAGACGCCTGGGGAGATCCTCTGGACTGAGACGCATTCGGATGCGGCCCTGACCTCTTTGGCATGCGGTTCTTTTCCAAGCACGATCGGCCGACTTCACAGGCTTTGTGAAGTCGGCTTTTTGTTCCTCCTGCAAAAGAAGAGGCGCGTCCGGTTTGGGAACCGGACGCGCTTTTTCTTTGACGGTTTTTCCCCACGGGAGACCCCCTTTTGGAGGCGCTCCCCTACCCACTTGGCTTTATGCCTCGGCGGGCTTTGGCTTGCACAGAAAATAATCGAGCCGGACCTGCAGCAGCCGGTTGGTGTGAGCCGGACGCAGCACCAACGCCGTATCCACTCCGCCGCCTGTTCCTCCGACGGCAATCACCGGCTCGCCGGGACGGATCGCTCCCGCATCGGCTGCGATAGCACAGGATTCCACGCAGACCTTGGTTCCCTGCCCGAAGAGCCGCAGGGTGTGCGCCATGATCTCCACGGGATAGGCCGCTCCAAAGGTGCCGCTCAAACTGCGCTCCGCTCCGCTGAGGGGATGTCCCGCCGTGCAGACCGGAATCCCCCGCTCCAGATACTGCCTGCGCTTTTCCTCCGGAAGCTCGTTCTCTCCATCCTCATAAAAGCCATAGGCATGGGTGACGACGACGGGACGCAGTCCGGTCAGATCCTGCTCCAGCAGCGCATCCACTGTTCGGCCGGAGCAGGAGGCTACCACGATCGTGGAAATCCCCAGTTCCCGCGCGCCCTTCACCGCAAGCTCCAGGGTTCGGGCGGTATTCTGCTCACCAGGCGTTTCAAAAATCTCGGTTAGAATCTTCATCTTCAAAATCCTTTCTCGCGGGCTGCATCTGTTTTTTCTTCCCTATGCTTCCCTTTTGGTCTGCTTTATCGACCTTTCCCGAGGCCGGCATTTCCGGCGCATCTGCCTGCTGGGGCTCCTCCTTCAGGATAAACCGCCAAAGCCTCTGCCGATCGAGCTCTGAGGCATAGCCAATCCCCACGCGGGGCGCGGTGCATACCTGACAGCGGAACCCATCGTCTTCCACCCAGAGATGCGCGCAGTCTGCCACGTTTTCCCCGCAGAGTTCTCCCTTCAAGTGCAGAGCCTTGGTCAGTCTGCCCGGGCCTTTTGCCCCTTCTGCCGCGCGGATCAGCACCCCCTGCGGACTGCCCTCTTCTCCCGTGACAAAGTTGAGCATCCAGTGCACCCCATAGCACAGGTAGAGATAGATCGCGCCCGGCTCCCGGTAGAGCGTTTCGGTGCGCTTGGTCCTCCCCCGGTGAGCGTGGCAGGCGGTGTCTTCCTCGCCGCGGTAGGCCTCGGTTTCGGTGATCCGAAGGCGCAATATTTCGTCTCCTACGCGGTGGACGACCAGCTTTCCCAACAGATCGGGGGCAACCTCCAGCGCATCCCGCGCGAAGAAGCTCCGCCCCAGTCGATGCATATCTCCCATTTGCAGCCTCCTTTTTTGTCATGATATAAAAAAGCCGCCCGCTTGTCAAACCGTCCGTATAAAGAAGGCGCTTTGGCGGGAATACTTTTTTTGACAGCGGCGTGCCGCCGCCGCAAGGAAAAGGAGTGATGACAATGGCAAAATCAAATGGACTTCGGTTTCACAAGAGGGGATTCCCCCTTGCTGTCTTGTTGCTGGTTGGGGCCTTTGCGGCCGGAAGCGCCACCTTTCTTGCCCTGCATGACGCCATGGCGCCCGGCGCTGAAGAAGAGCTTCGCCTCTCTCTCCCCGCCCCCGCCGACAGCGGTATCTCTGCATCTGATTCCCCTTCCCTCCGGTCGGAAGAGGAAACCGACGCACCCCCTTCGTCGCCGGAGCGCTACGAAGCCTCTTCCGAGGGGACTCCCCGTATAACGGCCATCGACCCCTCGTCTCCCCCCGCACCGCCTGCCCTGCAGGCCGACCCCGTGCCAACCCGGCAGGAGGAGGCCGACTTTGCGGATGATTTGTCCGTTTCAGCCGCGGCGCTCGGCGACCGCACCGTTTCCCTGCTCTTCATCCGCCCCATCGACGGCAGCATCCTCAAGCCCTGGTCAGCCGACGAACTGGTCTACAGCAAAACGCTGGCCGACTACCGCATCCACAACGGAGTCGACCTCGCAGCCTCCCCCGGCACCCCTGTGCATGCCATGGCCGACGGCATCCTCACGGATATCTACGACGACGACCTGCTCGGCAGGATCGTTGAAATCACCCACGAGGGCGGCACGGTGACCCGATACTGCAACCTTCAGCCGACCGGCCTTGCAGGGATTCGGATCGGTGGCAGCGTGAAGATGGGCGATGTGATCGCCCAGGTGGGGGAAAGCGCCCTGTGCGAATGCGGAGAACCGCCCCATCTGCACCTGGAAACGCTGCGAAACGGCCAATTTATCGACCCTGAATCCCTGTTTCGCTGAGCCTCTGCACGGCGCCGCACGCGGAAGTGTTTGATTCTCCTCCCTGCCTGCCTGAAAAAAGCGCAGACGATTCCACCAGGAAACCGTCTGCGCTCTTTTTCTCAAACGCCCGGGCATCTCCCAAAACACCGCGGGAGCCATACATATAGGGTTTTTAATCCAGCGGCGAATTATTCTTCGTTCAGATAGTCGATCGCATACTGTGCGTAGAAGGCGGCCGACACCGGCAGCGCATCCTCATCGATCTGGAAATTGCCGGCATGGTGCGGCACGTCGCTTCCCTTTTCGGGGTTGCCGATTCCGACAAACGCAATCAGGGAATCCGGCACCTTCTCCATCATATAGGAGTAGTCCTCCGCGCCCATCTGAAGCGGATACAGGGAGATCCCCTCTTCCCCGAACAGCTTCTTTGCGGCGGCGGCGGCGCGGGCCGAAGCCTTTTCGGGATTGACGCAGGGCAGCGTGAGGGTGCGGACCTCGAGGATCTCCGCCTCGCAGCGATAGGCCGCTGCCGTCTCCTTGACCACCCGCCACATCACATCCGGCACCTGCCGGAAGATCTCGGCGTCGAAGCATCGGACCGTGCCCTCGATCACGGCTTCGCTGGCGATGACGTTCCAGCGGGACCCGCTTGAGATCTTGCCCACTGTGATCACAAGGGGTTTGGTCGCGGGAAATTCCCTGCTGACGATCGACTGGAAATTGAGCACGACGGCGCTGGCGGCAAGGCCGGCGTCGACCCCTTCATGCGGCAGCGCGCCGTGCCCGGGCTTTCCGGTGATCTTGTATCGGAACATGCTGGCAGCCGCCATTCTCGGCCCAGCCTCAAGAGAGATCGTGCAGGTCTTCACGCCGCTCCACAGGTGGATGCCAAGCGAAGCGTCAGCGTCGTCAAGCAGTCCAGCCGCTACCATGGCTGGGGCTCCCACTCCGGTCTCCTCCGCGGGCTGGAAGAGCAGGCGCACCTTGCCGCGCAGCTCGTTGCGGCATTCGTTCAGGATGCGGGCAACGCCCAGCAGCGTGGCGGTATGTCCATCGTGTCCGCAGGCGTGCATCAGACCGTCCACCTTGGATTTATAGGGAACGTCGTTGAGCTCCTGCACCGAGAGTGCATCCATATCCGCGCGCAGCGCGATGGTTCTCCCCTTTTCCTTCCCTTCGATCTCCACCATCACGCCCGTGCCGCATACGACCTTCGGCGACAGGCCTATCTTTTCAAGCTCCTCCACCACACGCCGACAGGTATTGAATTCCTCGGAGCTGGGCTCGGGATTCTGGTGGAATTCCCGACGCATGGCGATCATATACTCTTTTTCCTTTTGCGCAAGAGAAAGAGTCTTTTCCACGGATAAAACCCCCTTTTCAATATCGTTTCGGACAGGAGGGGCGAGCCCCGCTTGTCCGGATCCGTTTTTCTTCTTCTGGGATATCGCTTTTTTATCTTACCACTTTTCAATTCCCTGTTTCAAGCAAGGCGCAACGTTTGTCTCTCTTTGTGTGCGGCCTGCCCGTGCTCCCGCAGAGAATCGGCAGTCTCTTCACAGATTCTCTACCGCCTGCCCTTATTCCTTCCATTCCATTTCAAGCGGCTGGTGCAGGCGGCGATGCTTGAGCAGAGGAAGTCCGGTCTTCTGCGCGAAGAGCCGCACACAGTCTTTGACCGGCTTTTTCATATTGTCGTTATAGACGATGGCGTCTGCCCCGCCGTGCACGGTTTCCAGCGCATGCGCAAGAAAATCCAGCCCCCGCTGCTCGGTATAATCGCCGTTTACCAGCCAGATGGTGGGCAGAAAATGCCCGATCGAGATGGGCAGCTCCTTTTGGAGCAGCGCATGGGAATAGTTATCGTCAAAATGAATGCCACCCAGGCAGAAGATCACCTTCGGCCTGACGTCTTTCTCAAACACCCGCAGCAGCGTTCGGGCAAGCACGCCGTGCGCCGCTTTGTTTTTCAGCGTTTCCGGCTCGCTCCCGATCTCGATATCATAGATGGGCACGGGAAATCCCTCAATCAGAGCGGGATCGCTGCCATGGATGGCCCCCGACCAGTGGGTGGCCTCGGTGTGAACCGTGAACTCCTCAAGCCCTGCGGCGGCGCGCTCTTCCTCCATGGCGGTGATGAGGTTGTGCATCAAGGTGGGGTCGGAGGGGGCAAAGTGGCCGGTCACCACGTTTCCGATGGAGTGCACCGTCAGCACCCTGTCCGGCGCGTTGGCACCTCCGTGCCAATTGATATAGCCTGCCACGTCGTACTCCGAAAAGTGTTCGCAGGCCATGGGGAGATACTGCTCATACCGATGGCTGAAATAGTAGGCGCAGCGCACAAAATCAAACCGGTCTCCCTGCGCATCGGTGTAGGCGTAAGCCGGCATCCCATCCACCGTGATCCCGCTTTCTTTCAGCTCCAGGCTGTTCCGCAGGACCTCCAAGACTCCCGCTGCAACAGGGTCGAGTTCGGCGTCGTCGCAGAAAAAATACACGGCCTTTCTCACGTTTTCTCTCTCCTTTTCGGAAGGAGCGCGGCCTCGTCGGCGCAAAGCATTGCATGCCCGGGACAGCTCCCTCCTCTGTTTTGTCTCCCTTTGTCCTTTGACAGGATTCAGTATAGCATATTGCTCCGGCGTTGTAAAACCCGCCAAAACGTGGTATACTTGTGATAATCGGGCAGTTTTTATGCAGTCCTCTGTTCCATCCTGATCGTGTGCGACTGCCGCCCATTTGTTTTTCCAAAGGAGGAACTTGATTTGGACCGTCAATCGTCGAACTGGCAAGACCTGTTCAACCAGATGAAAAACTTCAGAAGATCTCCGGAAGAGGGAGAGCCGAAGCCTCCCAAGCCGCCAAAGCCGGTCCGTCAGGTGCGCCACGGCGAGCTCAAGGCTCTTTTGATCACGCTGATCGGCGCCCTCGTTCTGTTCTACTTCATGCTTCCGGCCATCAATCTCCACGCCGAGGAATTCTACTCCTATATCGCCATGGTTCTGGTGCTCTGGACGGTAGTGCGCATCCCGCTCGTGGTGCGCAGCCGCTGGCAGAAGGTAGAGCCTGAAGACGGGATGCGGGGCAAGCTCAAATCCACCCTTCCCCTCTTCTTTCCCATCGGCATCCTCGCCGCGCTTGTGGTGATCGCAGGGATCGGCTCCCTGCTGGGCGCGCCCATTCTGCGCTCCTCCGACTACTGCCGTCTGATCGAGGTGGAGGAGGGCGAATTCACCCAGGATGTGGGCGCCGTGACCTACAACCAGATCCCCCTGCTCGACAAGGCGAGCGCCCAGAAGCTGGGCGACCGCAAGCTGGGTACGCTGGCCGATATGGTCAGCCAGTTTGAGGTGGCAAACAACTACACGCAGATCAACTATCACGGTCGCCCCGTGCGCGCAACGCCGCTGCTCTACGGCGACCTCTTCAAGTGGTTCAATAACCACCGCTCCGGCCTTCCCGCCTATCTGCTGATCGATATGATCACGCAGGAGGTTGAGGTGGTCCGCCTCTCAGATCTCGGGCTGGACGGAATCCACTTCTCGGGAAGCGAGCCCTTCTTCCGCAATGTCTACCGCACGCTGCGCTTCCAATATCCGACCTTCCTGTTTGGCTCCATCGATTTTGAGGTGGACGAGCAGGGGGTTCCCTACTGGATCGCCTCCCGCGTGGTCAAGCGGATCGGCCTCTTCGGCGGCGACGACGTGGCCGGCGCCGTATTGCTCAACGCCGTGACCGGAGAGAGCGAATACTACCCCGTGGAGCAGGTTCCTGCCTGGGTGGACAACGTGTTTGACCCCGAGCTCATCATCAATCAGTACGACTACTTCGGCAAGTATTCAAACGGTTTCTGGAATGCCACCTTCGGACAGCGCAACGTGGTGATGACCACGGAAGGCTATAACTATATCGCGCTGGGGGACGACGTGTATATGTACACCGGCATCACCTCGGTCGGCCGGGACGAGTCCAATATCGGATTCATCTTAAGCAACATGCGCACAAAAGCCACCAAATTCTACTCCATCGCCGGCGCCGAAGAGTATTCCGCTATGAACTCGGCACGAGGTGCGGTACAGCACCTCGGCTATGACGCCACCTTCCCGCTGCTGCTCAATATCGGCGAACAGCCGACCTATGTGATCGCCCTCAAGGATGATGCAGGGCTGGTGAAGATGTATGCCATGGTCAACGTCAGCCGCTATCAGATCGTGGCCACTGGCTCCTCCATCGCCGAAACCGAACGCCGCTATCTCGAACTGCTTTCCGAAAACGATCTCTACAGCGGCGAGATCAGTGATCTGCCCATTGAAGACGAAGATTCCGGCCTGTCGCCCGATGAGATCCGCACCGTCACGGGGCGCATCGTAGAGATCCGCTCCTCGGTGATCAACGGCACCAGCATGTACTACCTGCGTCTCGAAGACGAATCGGTCTGGTTCGTCGTTTCGGCCGCGCGCACCCCTGCCGCGGTGCTGCTCAACCCGGGCGATCAGGTTGTGCTCCGCTGTGGACCGGAAGAGCCGCTCACGACCGTGCTCGCTCTCGCCCTCGAAAGCGTCCCGCAGACCACGGCCCCTGAGCTCCCGCCCGTACAGGAGCAACCGGAGCCCGACAGTCCCTCTCCCGAAGTCGAGGCAGAGGGAGAACCGGCCTGAGCCGGCCCCTGCAAGGGCTTTTCCCTTTCGCACTCCCCTGTCTGAAACAAACCGCATCTTGCTGCAAGAACCGTTTGGGGCTCTCATTCGGACCTCAAACGGTTCTTTTTCCTTCGCCGGTTTTTCTCTCCACCCCTTTGTTCCGGGCGGTCGTCCGTCTTACCCGAATCCCCAAAAAACCATTGACAAATCCCATATGCAATGGTAGCGTGAAACCAGGGAACTGCCCCTGCAGGCCCGATCCTGCGGCTGTTTCCGGATCCGGCTGAGCGCTGCTTCACCTTGTTTTAAGGGAGGGATTTTCTTGCTCCACGAGCTGATGACCATCTATCTCCTCTTTTTTCGCATGGGGGCCGTGACCTTTGGCGGCGGCTATGCTATGCTGCCCATCTTGCGGCGAGAGATCGTCGAAAACCACCATTGGGTCGACGAAGAGACCATCCTCGACTACTATGCCCTCAGTCAGGGCCTGCCCGGCCTGATCGCGGTCAATGTCGCGGTTTTCCTCGGCTATCGGCAGCGCCGGCTGCCCGGCGCCGTGGCCGCCGCGCTCGGGGTGGCCTCGCCCTGCATCCTCATCATCTCGCTCATCGCCGTCTTCCTCAAAAACGTGCAGGACAACCCCTATGTGCAGCATGCTCTGGCGGGAATCTCGGTCTGCGTGGTCGCCCTGATTCTGGACGCCGTGCTCAGCCTCTGGAAAAAGGGGGTCAAAGACCCTCTCGGGATGACGATCTGCTTCTCCATTCTGGCGCTCAGCCTCTTCACCCGCATCTCTCCCATTCTGTTGGTCGTCACCTCCGCGCTGGTCGGAATCGCGGCAAAGGTCAGGCGCCCCTCTGAGGAGGAAACTGCCGTATGATCTATTTGCAGCTTTTCTGGGAGTTTTTTAAGATCGGCCTTTTCGCCATCGGCGGCGGCATGGCGACTCTGCCCTTTTTGCAGCGGCTCTCGGAATCCACCGGCTGGTTTTCGCCTGCTCTGATCACCGATATGGTCGCCATTTCGGAATCCACGCCCGGTCCGATCGGCATCAACATGGCCACCTATGTGGGCTGCACCGTCGCCGGCTTCTGGGGCGGTGTGATCGCCACTATGGGCGAGGTGCTGCCCGCCATCGTGATCGTGGTGGCAGTTTCAAAATCGCTTGAGAAATTCCGCGGCAACAGAGTCGTCGACGCGGCCTTTTACGGCCTGCGTCCCGCCGTGACCGGCCTGATCGCGGCTGCCGGCATCGGCGTGGTCAAGGTGACCATGCTGCATCTGGACCGTTTCCGGGAAACCGGCCTGCTGAACGATCTGTTTGATCTGCGCAAGCTACTCTTTTTCGGTCTCTTCTTCTTTGCCATCCGCAAATTCAAGCTGCACCCCATTTGCTATATCGCCTGCGCCGCCGCGATTGGAATCCTCTTCGCCTTCTGATCGAGACGACCTCTTCCCGCTGTTTCTCTTTGAAACCGCACAGAAGAGAACAAACGGGCAGAGCGACTTGTGACATACATGATGGGAGGGAAATATGAAAAACAAAACGATACCCATTCTTGCCGTTCTGTCTGTCATACTCATGATAGCCGCTTTCTTTACGGGAAGCCATGTAAACGAGAGAAAGAACAGAGACGATCGGCTGCGCCGCTGCGAGACTCTGATTTCTTTTGCGATTGAGAAAGCAGAACACGAAGACCTTTCCAATCAAGATACCATGGAAGCTCTGATCAGCAATCTTTATGCCGCATATGAGTTGTGCGATGATCCTGACCTCGCAGCCATGCTGCATGATTTGTGGAACACCCTGATCTTTCGAAGCGATACATACGCAGACAGACCTGATTTGCTGATCGAGAGGCTTCGCAGCATTTCAGAAGCGTTGACGACGGGAACATGATCCGAATCCATCCCGTTTTTTCCTTCGGACAACGACAAAAAAGGCGCCGAATTCCCCTCTATCGGGAATTCGGCGCTCTTTCTTGCTTGGACGGATAGTTTTACTTGTATTGCGAAAGGGTTGAACAACTTTCCGCCTCAGGGCTGGGCGTTTCGCCCTGCGGCGAAGGCCTGCAGCGTTTCCTCCGTTTCGTCGAGATAGTACGGCCGTGCCGCAATACCCTCTTTTCCCTCGCGGGTGTCGAAATCGGCATAGCTCCACCACACCGCCACCTTGAGATTCTCAAAATCGTCGATACACCCAAACATCTCTTCGATCCACTTCACCT
Source organism: Clostridia bacterium (assembly GCA_017427525.1). GTDB lineage: Bacteria > Bacillota > Clostridia > Oscillospirales > Feifaniaceae > Galloscillospira. The sequence goes on along the minus strand of JAFRSP010000012.1, from coordinate 16,442 downwards.
TGTCTCCCCCGTAAGAGGAGCAGCCAAACTCGGTGATCATCCAGGGATAGTCCCCGAAATACGGGCGGTAGTTTTCTTCCACATCGGTATAGATCTCGGAGAATTCCCGCCAGGTCTCTCCTGTGAGATCGGCATAGTAATCGCCGGTGTTGTATCCGGTCAGGCCGATCATCTGCACATAGTCTTCTCCCGGCCAGTAGCGCGTGAAATGATTCCAGTTGGAGGGCGGGTAGTTGCGGTCGTTGGGATTGAACACCCAGATCAGATTGTCGACTCCCTCATCCCGGAAAAAGGCGTAGATATAGCGCCAGACCGCGATGTAGATCTCGGGATCGCTCAGGGTGACAATGCCGGAGTAGGAGGTCCAATCGGAATTCATCTCGTTGTTGAGTCGGAAGAGCACGGGATGTTCAAAGTCCTTGAGCTGCCCTGCGAGCTGCCGAAGATCCTCGTCGAACCGGCCGGCCAGCAGGTCAAACATCGGGGTGTAGCCATAGATCTCGGTGTTGTTTTCGGCCGAGACCTGGAGGGTGAGCTCGATGACCTTGCCGCGTTCGCGCGCAAGTTCCAGCGTCGGCCCGTCGAGAGGGTACCCCAGCTGGAGATAGAGCAGCACCACCTCGAAGGGACGCCCGATCTTCTCCTCCATCGCCGGAACGGTCTCTCTGAGACCGTCGCCGAACATGTCGGCCACAAAAATTCCCCAGTCGACCCCCTTTTGTTCCCGATAGCGCTGCCAGAGCGCGGCCGTTTCCGCGCTCCAGTGGGGATCGGCCTTGGGTTCGGGGTGAAGGGTGCTCTTCGCCCTTCCTTTCGGAGGGATCGTCTGAAACGACTGCAGCACCTTTCGGCAGGCCTCGGTATAGGACTCGTTGAACTCGGTTCCCCGAAAGAGATAGCGCAGGTAGCTTCTGCCAACCTTCTGATAGGCAAAGGTGTAGACCGAATCCTTCAGCGCACAGTCCCAACTGAACGAGAGGGTGAGCAGGCGGGTCGGCCGGCCGGCAGTCTCGATGGTCTCGTCCTCCAGCAGCATAAGGCCGTTGCTCTCCCGGAAACCCTCGTTTTCATAAAAGCGGTTTTGATAGAACTGAAGGTATCCGTCCACATCCTTATAAGGCGACCATTCCCTTGAAACCGTGAGTGCAAAATCCTTCGACCTCAGTTCGGTCACCACGTTGCCGTGGGTGAGGTCAAACTCCGTATCCTTGGGAAGCGTGAGCCGGTAGCCCTCCGGGTAGTTGTAATACACCAACTCCTCCGGCCGTTTCGCCACACAGCGGCAATCGAAATCCCTGCGGACACCGCGGGGGCGCTCGCCCTGCTCGAGCCAGACCCCGTCTAGATAATAGCGGCAGCTCCCGCGCGGCTCAAGCGGCCAGGGGCGGAACTGCCATGCCGCAAACAGCAGGCAGAGCGCCGTGAGCACCGCCGCTGTCAGCCAGCTCAAGATTCGAACGATCCGCCTGCGCTCCATCGCAACCCCTCCCCGCCGTTTCGGATTTTTCAGAATTCCTGTATACTATAGCAACTTTTACACCTTTTTTCAATCGGACGCTATGATGAAAACAGAAGGGGGGAATTCCGCCCCTTCCACAATGTGAGAAACGAGGGGTTACCATATGTATATCAAGCAGGAGGTCCTGCCGCTCGGCAGCCTGACAGCCGGACAGCTCGGCACCGTGACCGAGCTCACCGCATCGGGTGCCATGCGGCGGAGACTTCAGGAAATCGGGCTGACCCCCGGCGCTCTGGTCGAGTGCCGCGGAAGCAGCCCCCACGGCGATCCGACCGTCTATTTTGTGGGGGGCGCGGCCATCGCCCTGCGGAAGGAAGACGCCGACTCCGTGTTGGTGGCGCCGTCCGCACCGCCCCTGCAGCCGACCGCAGACTCCTTCACGGTGGCGCTGGCCGGCAACCCGAATGTGGGCAAATCCACTGTGTTCAACGCCCTGACCGGCCTGAAACAGCACACCGGAAACTGGCCGGGCAAAACGGTTGCCAGCGCGTGGGGCGAATACGCATGGGAAGGCTGCCGCTACCGGCTGATCGATCTGCCGGGTACCTATTCTCTCTTGTCACACTCCGCCGAAGAGGAGGTGGCGCGCGATTTCCTCTGCTTCTCCCGCCCCGACGCCGTGGTGGTGGTCTGCGACGCCACCTGTCTGGAACGGGGGCTGAGTCTGGTGCTGCAGGCGATCGAGATCACCCCTCGGGTCGTGGTCTGCGTCAACCTCATGGACGAGGCTTACAAAAAGGGCGTGCACCTTGATCTGCCCCTGCTCTCGCAGCGCCTGGGACTGCCAGTGACCGCTGTTTCTGCCCGCAGCGGAGAGGGGCTGGAGGCGCTCCGGGAGGCCGTTGCGGCCGTGTGCGCCAGTACGCCCTCCACCGCGGCATCCATACGCTATCCCGATTTTCTGGAGGAGGCGATTGAAAACCTGACACCCGCTCTGGATCGGCTGGGGGAGGAAAAGCTACCCGCGCGCTGGACGGCGCTTCATCTGCTGATGCAGGATGCCCCTACGGAAGAGCGGCTACGAGAGCGCGGCCTGCTGACACAGCCGCTCGAAGACGCCAAAGCCTCCGCAGCCGCGCAGCTGGAAGCGAAGGGGGTTTCCCCCCTTTCTCTGTATGATACGGCAGTGCAGACGCTGACCCTGCACGCACAGACGCTCTGTCAATCGGTCGTAACTCTGCAGAAGGGCGACCCTTACGCCTTCGACCGAAAGCTCGACCGCATCCTGACCTCCCGGCGGTTCGGCATCCCCATCATGCTGACCCTGCTGGGGCTGGTGCTGTGGCTGACCATCTGGGCGGCCAACTTTCCCTCCGCTCTGCTCGCCTCCTTGTTGGGAAAACTGGGCGGACGGCTCGATCTTCTGCTTGCGGCCCTTCCCCTTCCCCCCGTGCTGCACCGCGCCCTGATCGACGGAGTCTGGCGTGTTCTCTCCTGGGTGGTTGCAGTCATGCTGCCGCCCATGGCCATTTTCTTCCCGCTCTTCACCCTGCTTGAAGATTTTGGGTATCTTCCGCGGGTGGCCTTCAACCTCGACCACTGTTTCCGGCGGAGTTGCGCCTGTGGAAAGCAGGCCCTGACCATGTGCATGGGATTTGGCTGCAACGCCGTGGGGGTGACCGGCTGCCGCATCATCGACAGTCCCCGCGAACGTCTGATCGCCATTCTCACCAACAGCCTCGTGCCCTGCAATGGGCGCTTTCCCACCCTGATCGCCATGATCTCTCTCTTTTTCGCAGCCTCCGGACTCTTCTCTTCCCTGTTCTCGGCCGGGCTGCTTCTCGGATTTCTGGTCCTGGGGGTGGTGTTGACCCTGCTGTGCTCGCGTCTTCTCTCGGCTACGGTGCTGAAGGGGATCCCCTCCTCCTTCACACTCGAGCTCCCCCCCTATCGGAAACCGCAGTTCGGAAAGGTGCTGTTGCGCTCCCTTTTAGACCGCACGGTCTTTGTGCTGGGGAGAGCCGTGTTGGTGGCTGCGCCGGCAGGGCTTTTGATCTGGCTGCTCGCCAATTGGAACGGCGGAGTGCTGCTCGCACAGCTCTCCGCTCTGCTCGACCCGCTGGGGAGGGCCATGGGGCTCGACGGAGTGATTCTGCTCGCCTTTCTGCTGGGCTTTCCGGCCAATGAAATCGTGCTGCCCATCGCCTTGATGATCTACACCGGCGGCGGCGTGCTGGTGGAAACCGGCAGTCTTGCCGAACTGCACGGCATCCTTCTGACCCACGGCTGGACGGCGCTGACCGCGCTCTGCGTGATGCTCTTCTCGCTGCTGCATTTCCCCTGCTCGACGACCTGCCTGACCATCTACCACGAAACCCGCTCGCTGCGCTGGACGGCGCTGGCCGCGCTGCTTCCCACCCTGTGCGGCGTCCTGCTCTGCATGGCGGTCACGGCAGCTGCACGGCTGACGGGGCTCGCCTGAACGCTCTCTTCCATTCTCAAGGGGGAGTGGGGTCCTCCCTCTCCGCTTCTGCAAAGGGCTTTTTTGCCCTTTGGTTTTTTCCACTTTTTTTCTGCCATTTCTTTTACAGATGTGGTATACTGGAAAAACAAAGGCGGAGGCTCTTTTTCTCTCTTCTTCCCGCCGGACAATCTTCGGATCTTGCTCCGTATTCTTTCCAGCAAAGCGGGGAAGCCCCGCTTTTGAATCAGGAGGTGAACCGTTTGAAAATTCACGAACACCAGGCCCTGACCCTGCTCGATGAGGCCGGCGTGCCCAATGCCGGCGGACAGGTTGCCTTCACGCCCGAAGAGGCGGCAGCAGCTGCGCGGGCGCTGGGCGGCGACCGGTTTGTGGTCAAGGCTCAGATCCACGCGGGCGGCCGCGGCAAAGCCGGCGGCGTTCGCCTTGCCGAGGGCGAGGCGGGGGTGCGCGAAGCGGCGCAGGCCCTGCTCGGCGCGACCCTGGTCACTCCCCAAACCGGCCCGAACGGGAAGGTGGTCCACCGTCTGCTGGTGGCGCCCGCCCTCTCCATCGCCCGCGAATACTATCTCAGCCTGCTGCTCGACAGCGAAAACGCCTGCCTGGTCTTCATGGCGTCGACCGAGGGGGGCACCGAGATCGAGGAGGTCGCAAAGCAAACCCCCGAAAAAATCCTCCGGCAGGCCGTCGATCCCATCATCGGTCTGCGGGACTTTCAAATCTCAAATCTGGCCGCGGGGCTTGACCTCAAGGGGGAGGCCCGCAAGGATTTCTTTGCGGTGGTTCGCGGACTCTACCGTCTCTTTCTGGAGAAGGACTGCTCTTTGATCGAGCTCAATCCCCTCGTGCTGACCGACGAGGGACGTCTGCTGGCGCTCGACGTGAAGATCAATTTCGACGACAATGCGCTGATGCGCCACAAAGAACTTGCCGCGCTGCGCGACGAGCTGGAGGAAGACCCCCGCGAGGTGGAAGCGGCAAAGAGCAAGCTCAGCTACATCCCGCTCGATGGCACGATCGGCTGCATGGTCAACGGCGCAGGTCTTGCCATGGCCACCATGGACATCATCAAGGCCTTCGGAGGCGAGCCCGCCAACTTCCTCGACGTGGGCGGGGGCGCTTCGGCCGAAAAGGTGGCGGCCGCCTTCTCCATCCTGCTCGCAGATCAAAAGGTACGGGGCATTCTGGTCAATATCTTCGGCGGCATCATGCGCTGCGACGTGCTGGCCGAGGGCATTTTAGAGGCCGCCAAAGCCGTTTCCCTCGAGGTACCCCTGGTGGTTCGCATGAAGGGGACCAACGCGGAAAAGGGCGCCGAGATCCTGCGCACCTCCGGCCTTCCCATCCACTATGAGCCCGACCTCGGGAGGGCGGTGCATACCATCGTTTCGCTGACAAAGGAGGGGGCTTAAATGAGCATCTTTGCAAGCCGCGATACCCGTGTGATCGTGCAGGGCATCACGGGTGGACAGGGCATGTTCCACACCGAACGGATGCTGGAATACGGCACCGCAATTGTCGGCGGGGTCACCCCCGGCAAGGGCGGACAATCCGTACTCGGCCTGCCGGTTTTCGACACGGTGGAGCAGGCGGTCGCCGCCACCGGCGCCAACGCCAGCGTGATCTATGTGCCGCCGGCCTACGCGGCCGATTCCATCATGGAGGCGGCCCTTGCAGGGCTCTCTCTCACGGTCTGTATCACCGAAGGCATCCCCATCCTCGATATGATGAAGGTGCACCACTTCTTAAAGGGCAGAAGCACCCGACTGATCGGCCCGAACTGTCCCGGCATTATCACCCCTGGCGAGACCAATCTCGGCATCCTGCCGGGCAATATCTGCAAAAAGGGCAGGGTCGGCGTGGTATCCCGGTCGGGCACCTTGACCTATGAGGCCGTCGACCAGCTCACCGCTCTGGGTATCGGGCAGTCCACCGCCGTCGGCATCGGGGGCGACCCCATCCGCGGCACCGGTTTCCTCGACGTGCTGGAGGCCTTCGAGCGCGACGAGGAGACCCTCGCCGTGCTCATGATCGGCGAAATCGGCGGAAGCGGTGAAGAGCAGGCCGCCCTCTATGCGCGCGACTGCATGACCAAACCGGTCGCCGCCTTCATTGCGGGGCGTACCGCCCCGCCGGGACGCCGTATGGGGCATGCCGGCGCCATTATCTCAGGCGGAAAGGGCGGCGCAAACGATAAGATCGCAGCCATCCGCGCATGCGGCATTCCCGTGGCGGATACCCCCGATCTGTTGGGGCAGACGCTGCTTGAGGCCGCGCGCCGTGCGGGGATCGACGAGGCGCTGCTGCACTGACAAAATCGCGCAATCCAAGGAATCCCCCGTGATCCTCCCGGTCGGGAGGAATCTCTTCCGGCAGATTCTCTTCCTGAAAGGAGTTTCGCACATGACCGAGCTGAAGCTTCCCACTGCGGTGGGGCAGCTGATCGAACGTCTGGAGCGCGCGGGGTTCGAAACCTACGCGGTGGGCGGCTGCGTGCGCGACTGCCTGCTCTCCCGCACTCCGGAGGACTGGGATCTCTGCACCGCCGCCCTTCCGGAACAGATCCTCGCGCTCTTTGCGGAGTACGGCCCCATTCCGACCGGGCTTTCCCACGGTACCGTCACCGTTCCTTTTGACGGAACGGCCTATGAAATCACCCCCTTTCGAACCGAATCCGGCTATGCCGACGGCCGTCATCCCGACCGGGTCCTCTTCGGCTGTACCCTTGAAGAGGATCTCGCCCGCCGAGATTTCACCGTCAACGCCATGGCCTATCACCCCCTTCGCGGGCTGATCGACCCCTTCGGCGGCCGACAGGATCTCAAAGCCCGACTGCTGCGCTGCGTCGGCGACCCCTCCCGCCGCTTTGGGGAGGATGCGCTGCGTCTTCTGCGCGGCGTGCGCTTTCTGGCCCTTTTCGGACTGACGGTCGAGCCCGATACGGCGGCTGCTCTGCACGAGTTGGCCCCCACCGTGGTGCGCACCGCTCCCGAACGGCTGCTCCCCGAGCTGCTCAAGCTGCTCTGTGCACCGCATGCCGAAACGGCTCTTTCGGAATTCTCGGATCTTCTCTTTGCCATTCTGCCCGAGCTTGCGGCTCAGAAGGACTTTCCCCAGAACACCCCTCACCACTATCTCGATATCTGGCGGCACACGCTGGCCGTGCTCTCCACCTCTCCTCCGACGCCGGCACTGCGCCTCGCAGCCCTGCTGCACGACGTTGCAAAACCGCTCTGCGCCACGGTGGATGCGGAAGGAATCAGTCACTTCAAGGGACACCCTGTCCGGGGGGCTGAAGCGGCAGACGCAATCTTACGCCGTCTTCGCTGCTCCAATACGCTGCGCGAACGGGTGGTCTCTCTGGTGCTGCTGCACGATGAGCGCACCAAACCCACACTGCCCGCCGTGCGCCGCCTCATGGCAAGGGTGCCCCCCTCCATGCTCGAAGAGCTCTTCGCTCTTCAGCGCGCCGACGTCGCCGGGCAGGCGCCCGATCGGCGCCCTGAAAAGCTCGCACGGATCTCCGCCGTGGAGGCGCTCTCCCGGCAGGTGCTGGAGCGAGAACTCTGCTGTTCCTTGGCGCAGCTCGCCGTTTCGGGCGACGATCTTCTGGCGCTCGGCAGTTCCAGAGGTCCCGCTCTCGGAACGCTGCTCAACCGTCTGCTGGAAGCTGTGATGGATGAGCAAGTGGAAAACGATAGGGAAGCCCTGCTGCGGCAGGCTGCCCTGTGGCTCTCCGAGTCTTGATCAAACCCCTGCTGAATTTCTCCTTGTGAGGGCGTTTCGCAGCAATATGGGGTTTTTGGCTGTCTGTCACGCCGCCGTTTCCGTGTGTTCACAAAAGCTACACACGATTCGGGTATGGTAAATCTGCACATGGGCCGGCAGTCTGCCGCCTTCGAAGAGGCCAAAGCCTCTCCATGAAGGTCGGCTCCAGAGGACCCTGCGCCGGTCCTTCCATTTCAAGCAAAGAGGTGATTGCTTTGAGCCATGTGATCCAGATTCTTGTGGCAGACGATGAAGACAGACTGCGCCGCCTGGTCGGCGATTTTCTCAAGCGCGAAGGCTTTACGGTGCTTGAGGCAAAAGACGGCGGGGAAGCATTGCGTATTGTGGAAGAAAAAGGCGACGAACTTTCGCTGGTCGTTTTGGATGTAATGATGCCGGTACTCGACGGATGGAAGACGCTGCGTCAGATCAAATCGCGCTACCCCTCGCTTCCGGTCGTGATGCTTACCGCCCGAACCGAAGAGGCCGATGAGATCTTCGGCTTTGAGCTGGGGGCAGACGACTATGTGGGCAAACCCTTCTCCCCCATTGTTTTGACTGCCCGCATCAAGGCCCTCCTTCGTAAATCCGCGGAGCCGGACGCGGCCCTTCCCAAAACCTTCGGCTCCCTCACCATTGACGAGCTGGGGCGCATTGTCACCCTGGAGGGCCGCAGGCTCGACCTCTCTCCCAAGGAGTATGAACTGCTGGTCTATCTGGCCGACAACCGCAACGTGGCCCTCTCGCGCGACCAGATCCTCAATGCCGTTTGGGGCTACGATTACTTCGGTGATCTCCGTACCGTCGACACCCACATCAAGAAAATCCGCGCAAAGCTGGGCGATTGGGGGCGCGTGATCCGCACGGTGCGCAGCTACGGCTACCGCTTTGAGCTCGATGAAGAGGACGGCAAGTAACCGCTCTCTTCGTCCTGCCTGCTCTTTTCCCCACCTCAGCGCAGGCCCTGCCCTGCAGATTCCGCTTTGATCTTTTCCCTGCCGCAGGGCTCCTGCCGGATCGTCTGAAAAAAGAGGTCTCTTCATGAAACGCAGCATCCGCACGAGACTGTTTGTCTCGCTCAGCCTGATATCCTGTCTGTTTTTGCTGCTCTTCGGCACGCTCTATACCACCTTCTACGACAAATTCGTGGTGCACTCGCGCCAGCAGCAGCTGCTTGAAGCTTATTCCGATCTGCAGACCAACTACAGCGGCAATCCCTCAGCCGACCTCACCACGCTGCAGGACGCCGAAATGCAGTACAGCATCCGTATGCTCATCAGCGACCCGGACGGCGTGGTCAAATATAACTCTTTGCTCCGCGCAAGAAGATCGCTCTCCGGCTTTTTCAACGGCGGCTCAATCTCGGTTTTTTCGATGATCGACCAGCTTCCCCGCGCCTTTGGAAACGATGTATTCTTCAACGTCGACAGGGAAATCGAATCGATCGATGCCATCCTCTTCACCGCAGGAGAGAGCTCGGTGGGCGTGCATTTCATCGGGCTGTTGGGCGTTCACCCCTGCGGTGACCTTCTGCTTTTGCAGATGCCCTCTCCCGTGATCTCCACCGCCAACCAGCAGACCGGATTCTTCCTGATGTTTGCCGGCGGCGTGTCGCTGCTCGCCACCCTGCTTGTGGCCTACTTCTTCTCCCGCCGCCTCACTAAGCCAATCCTTGAGATCCAAGAGGTCGCTGAGCATATGGCGGGGCTCGACTTCTCCAGCCGGTACCGCGGCCCTCAGGAGGACGAAATCGGGCGGCTGGGCGGCAGCATCAACCTGCTCTCGGATCAGCTGGAAGAGACCATCTCCCGTCTGCAGGAGACCAACGCCCGCCTGGAAGATGAGATCGCCAAGGCCCGCCGTCTCGACGAGATGCGCATGAATCTGCTCATCAACGTCTCCCATGAGCTGAAAACGCCGCTTGCACTGGTGCGGGGATACGCCGAGGGACTTCGTCTCAATCTCAATTCCGACCCCGAGAGCCGCGATTTCTACTGCTCTGTCATCGAGGACGAGGCGCGCCACATGACCCAAATGGTCGGCGAACTGCTCTCGGTGTCGCGCATCGAGGCTGGCACCACCCCGCCTCAGCTTGAGGTGTTTTCGCTCGACGAACTGCTCGACGAGCTGTGCGGGAGACTGTCGCAGGTGCTTGCGGATCGTTCGCTCACCCTCCGCCGCACACCCTCCGGCGCCTGCCTTCTGGCCGACCGCGATATGATCGGGCAGGCCGTGAGCAACTATCTCTCAAACGCCGTGGATCACACCCCCGAGGGCGGCGAGATCCGAATCGAAACGGCCGCCGTCTCCCCCGAACGGCTCCGTCTTTCGGTCATCAACCAGGGCAGTCATATCCCTGAGGAGGAGCTGCCCAGGATCTGGCAGAGCTTCTACAAGCTCGACCACGCTCACACCCGCGCCTTCGGCGGCACCGGCATCGGGCTTTCCATCGTCAAGGCCGTGATCGAGGCGCACCACTGCCGCTACGGCGCCAGCAACCTGGAGGAAGGCGTGGAATTCTGGTGCGAGCTCCCGCTCAGCGAGAGCCCTGCTGACTCGGAGCAGGCACTTCGAAAAGAAGCGCTCTCCCCTGCTTTCCCCGAATCCGGCGAGCAGACGCAGGCCTGACGGAACCGGTTCTGCCGCTCCCCTTATGGGTGCTCTGCGCCATGCGCCGGGACTCTGTATTTTAAATCCAAATCCCAATTCCCTATATCAAAAGGAGGAAATATCATGAAAAAGCGCTTTATTGTTGAGTTCGGAACCGGAGCCGACCTGCACGGCGGCAACGTTACCAAGGCTGCCGGAAAGGCCCTGCGCGACGCGATTTCCCACTGCTGCCTGTCCGGTTTGACCGAGGTGGCAAATGTGAAGGACGCTGTGAACAACCTCTCCATCGAGGTGAAGATCGCGACCCCCAACAAAGAGGCCCTCAACCTGGAAGAGGCTCTCAAGAGCCTGCCCCCCTATCGGAATATCACGGCCGAAGTGGTGGACGGCGGCATGACCGTCCGCGGCACGCACGCCCCCAGTCTCGGCGAGGGCGACACGATCACCATCGTCAACGCGGCCATCACCGTCTGCATCAACGACTGATCTTCTCAAAGGCCTGCAGGCCTTTCCCCTTCCCCCTTCCCCCATCTGCTCGTGCAAAGCCCGCCGAACAGGGCCGCCGCCCATACGGACAGCATGGGAGGAAACGCTCGGGCAGCTGCCTGAAAGGGTTTGCTCTTCCCCTCAAACAAAAAGAAGGCCGGATATCGGATGTTCGATATCCGGCCTTCTTTTGTCTTTTACTTTGGAATCAAATCTCTTGCTTCTGCCGTTCGAGAAGGATGGATTCCTCTTTCGGGAATCTTCCTATCCGCTCGTCTGCCGCCGCAACAAGGCCGGGCATTTGTTCAGTCAAAGATCTGCCCTGGCAGCTTCTGCTTCTCCTTCGGCACAAACCCCTGATCGAATGCGTCGACATCGGCATCGTCCACGTAATACCCCTGCGGGGTCTGATATACGCCCGTGATTCCATCCAGATATCCCGGAATCAGTTCCTTGCAGAGAAAGAAAGACGCATCCGCACCCTCCGGCAGATCATGGTACCGGATGCCAAACCTGCTGGCATAGTCGAACCCGCTCTTGCCGTAAAATCCGATATTGCCTTCAAACAGCACCGCTCCGAAACCAAGCTCTGCGGCCTTCTCCAGAGAGAAGTCCAGCAGGGTCTTCCCATACCCTTGGCGCTTCAGCTCCGGCGTGATTCCGATCGGCCCCATGGTGAGAATCGGGATCACTCTTCCGTCGTCGGCTTCGATGACGGTCTTCATGAACATGTTTTGACCGATCAGGGTTCCGTCTTTTTCCATCACGAAATCCAGTTCTTTCACAAATGCCGGATCATTTCGAAGCACATGGATCACATAGTGCTCGCTGCATCCCGGACGGTATACGTTCCAGAACGATTCTCTGACAAGATTCTCAACTGCCCTGTAATCATCCGCTCTCTCCAAACGGATCGTAACATTGTTTTGACGCATGGTGTTCCTCCTGAATGATACTTCTTCAAATGTGTTTCTGCGGGAGATCTCACGAGGGTCGCAAACTCCCTGTCCTTTCACAAGCTCCGGTGTGTTGTGCTTTTTCAAACAGCGTTCTCCTTTATGCTATTTTATTGTCAAACCTTACGGCTCAATTGGCAAGCCGGGAACCGTTCCCTCGCTTTTCAGGCAGACAAAGCGCGGACCTTCTGCGCCGATCTCTCCGCTAGGCCGAAACCCGCACTTTATCAAAACCTTTTGCGATGCGGCATTGTCCGGGTCCGTTTCAGCCTCGACGGCGACAATGCCCGGATGCCGAAACGCCCACGCAAGCGCAAGCTTCACAGCCTCGACGGCATACCCCCGGCCCCGAAACTCTTCCAAAATCCCATATCCGATCTCCGGATTGCCGCCTGCCCCGATCCCTTTAAAACAGAGATCCCCAATATGCGTTTTGTCGATCGTTTCAATCATCCACGCGGCATACCACTCCCACTGTTCAGGATGGCTGAGGCAGCCTTCCAGCATTTCCCTGTATGCCTTCTTGAGTTCTTCATCCTTTTCGGCCGCGATCCATCCCTCCATTTGCTCCACGCTTGCGGGATAGATGCGTATCCGGTCCGTTTCCATCATGGAACGCTTCCCTCCTTTTTTTCTCGGTTGTTCCGCGCTTTTCAGTCTGCTCAAATAGAGGCAGTAAACGATCGACACCGCGATGGTAGTCCCCACACAAAGCCAATCTCCCGACTCTGTGTCTGCGCCGAATTTGGAGAAGGCGTCCACAAGTCCGTGTGCGACGATACATGGAAGCAGGCTGCCGCTTTTGTAGAAGACCATGGTAAAGAGAAATCCCCAGCTGATCGCAAAGAAGACCTGCACCACCGTTTCAAAGGTCGCCTGCCCCGCAAGGAGATTGACCAGATGCCCGATTCCAAACGTCACAGACGAAATCACAACAGCCGCCACAATCCCATCCTTGGGGATGAGCGCCTTGAAAAGGAATCCCCGGAACAGCATCTCTTCCACATATCCGATCAGCAGCATGGACGCCACCGCAATCCACTGTGCCGCCCCCCGATAGGAAGGAGAAACCCCGCCCCACAGATTCCCTGTTGCAAGGAGCCACATCGGAAGAAAAAAGAGAGACCTTCCCGTATCCTTGGGCCATGCTGCAAGGCCATATTTTTCTTCCAGATGGTTGGCCTTTACAAATCCCGTGATACCGGCTGCGATAGCCAGCAATGCCGCCAGCATCCAGATGCTCTCATCTCCCAAATTCCCTCGTATGGGAATCGTTGCAAAGCAATACACCGAGATCCAAAGCACCGCAAAGAGTATTTCATGTTTTTCATACAGTTTCCGCATGTTCCTCATCTCTTCGGGACGCGAGCATTCCGAAGAATACCCGCTCCAGCATCGTTTTGCACTGTCCTTCCTCATATTCCATGGAATTGTTTGCAAGCAGGCTCGCAAGTCCGTGCGCCACGCAGAAAAAAGTCAAAAACATTTCCTTGGCTTCTCCGGCCTCACAATTCAGCCCCTGCGCCATGATTCCTATGATGACAGACAGGTTTTCTCCACCCATAAGAGCTTCCACATTCATTCCCCCGAATTGGTCGGTCTGAAACAGGAATCGGAACAGATTCTTTTCCTCGCAGCCGAACCTCACATAGTTGAGGCCGAGGACGAGCATGGGATTCTCTTCGGGTTCCTTCGGCAGAATGAAAGAGGTGTGGTACTCGTCTGCGATATCATAAGCGGCTTGCCGGATTTCGCTCATCGTTTTGAAGCTGTACAGCACCGGTTGGGTGGAACACCCCAGGTGTTCTGCGATCGTTCTGACGTTCAGATTTTCGTGTCCGCTCGCCCTGACAACCTCAAAGGAGGCGTCGGCAACCATCTTTTTCGTAATCCTGACCTTTGGCGGCATGGCAGTCTCCTTTTTTATATAATTATTGTTATATAATATTTATTATATAAAGAGTCCTCCGTTTGTCAAGCGGCTTTTCGCCCTTCCCCTGCGAAAACCTTCCCATCCCCTGCTTCAGGGGATGGATCGCCGCCGTCTTTCCAAGTATTTATCGAGATCCTCTTCGCATGTACCGTGCCTCTTCTCACCTCATTTCTCTGCGCACCGATCCGCCTCTGCCCTTCCAGGAGGATCGGCAAAAAAACTCGACAGGCTCTCGGGGCATGCCGGTTCCAAAAAGAATTCCAAACCTGTCTTCCTCTCCCCGAATCGATTTGACAGGACGTTTTTGTCCAAATCTCCGCTTGAAAGAACATGCGGCCCATCTTCCCGCAAAATCGCCCTGTAATCGACAAATGCACCACAAACAGAAAACAGGCCGACAAGCGGTCTTCTTCCTGTGCGACGTGAATTTTCGGCCTCTGAAAACCGCACACTCCCTTTTCCCTGATCGGCAACTCAAGAACAACGCGATCCTGGGTTGCCGGGCAGGATCCGACTTCCCTTTTTCTTAAAAAAGAGGGACGGCCCGACCGGCACGTCCCTGCGCAATTTTTTCGATCCTTCTCTTTTCCCGCGCGGGCAGACCCGCTGTTTTTGGAAAAATTCGGTATTTTATGTGAATTCCAGGATTTTTCTCCTTAATCTTCTTCCGTCTCCTGATCGGCCTCGATTGCAATCATCGCGAAGCGCTCAATGTTTCCGAAGAAGGGAGCCATCACGGAGGCGGGGTCTTCTTTCAGCCCCGCTTTGATCCACTCGCGGATCATCCCAACCACCGCATAGGTGATGCAGCGCGAGAAAAAATCTTCGGTCTTCTTGGTAAGGAGATGGTCCCTGCTCTGTGCAAATTCCTCCAGACTGGAGGATGAGATCTGAAGCATCGCTTCAAAGAAATACTCTGAAAAACTGTTTTGTCCATTGACCTCAAAGGCCCGGGTATAGAAAAAAGGCTCCTTTTGCATCCGCTGCATGATATCGATCAGCTTGTTCAGGAAACCTTCCGCCTCTTTCTCCATGGGCTCGATCACCTCTGACCGGAACACCCACTGAACCAGATCCTGTTTGTCGATGAAATGATAATAAAACGTATGGCGACTGATCGCACTACTGTCCACGATGTCCTGAACCGAAATATCCGGCAGGGAGGAGGTTCGCATCAACAGCTTGAGAGAAGACGCCAGATCTTGCTTCGTTCGGTTTGATCTCTTCATATTCAGCCTCTACTCCTCATTCGCCCCATGACGCGCGTATCCTGCGCTGTGAGACGAAACACTTGTCTCCGTTTGTCTCGCGTTTGTGCTGTGAAATTCCTTCATTTGGGTTCTTTCATTGTAGCATATCCGGGGTGAATTGTCGAGTATTTTTTCCAATTAAATATATAGGGGTATGCGGATTCATTTTTTGCTACACATTCAAAAATTTGTTAGAATTCTGTCCGGCACGAAAAAAACCGCTCCTCCCTCCGTCATCCTTCTTTTCCCAATGTGAGTTCGTACGCCCTCTCCGCCTTTTTTTGAACAGCCGTTTTATCTCCCTGCACAAAACGAGGAGTTCTTTTTCAGCTCGAGTGTCGCACTTTCTTTTCGCTTTTTGTCGACGAGCGTGCCTTGCGTGGCTTTTGAATCGCATGATATCTTATTATTTTCTGAATTACCTATTGTTATATGCATAATACTTTAATTATTTGTTTAATTTATATATTTTTATAAATATTTTCTAAACTTAATAATTTATTCATATTTAACAAAGCTTAATCCTGTAAATTATGAATATTTTTCATATTTTCTGATTTATTTTCGAATTATTATTAACAATTTTAATAAAATATTGGATTTTATGACGATTATTACTATCTGTCTCTGGCATCGCCCCCTTCTTTCTCCTATTCTGTTATCAACAAGCGTCCTTCTCTGCTCTTCTATCTGTGGGGTGGAGCTGGCATTTCTTGCTCTGCCTGCAGCCGGAAGATAAGAGGGAGAGCGTGAGTCGTTCTCAATTTCAATGATTAAGGAGGGAACTACCAATGGCAAACGAGACTACCGTCAACCCCAATGTCAGCTCGGAGAAAATGCCGGATTATGAACGGACACTAGGGTTCTTTGATCTGTTCGCAATCTCCACCGGCGTTATCATCGGCTCCGGCGTTCTGATCTTCACCGGACGCGGCATCGGTATCACAGGACGCTCCATCTGCATCGCCTACCTGGGCGCAGCCGTGTGGGTGGTCTGCACCGCCATCCCCACCTTCCTGATGTGCTCCGTCATCCGTCTCATCGGCGGCGGATACACGCAGGCCAACCTCTTCCTCGGCGAACGCTGTGGCGGCTTCTATCTTTGCATGTACTTCCTCGGTCAGATGGGCCTCAACCTCTACGCCCAGACCTTCGCGCTTTACTTCTGTGAACTGATCGGCGGAGGCAGTCAAAAATGGGTCGCCTTTATCATGATCACCTTCTTCTATCTTCTCAATTTTTTTGGGATCGATTTCATGTCGAAGGCACAAAATCTCATGTCCACCGTTCTGCTCGTCGCACTGATCTGGTTCACCATCCGCGGACTGCCCAAGGTCAACTGGAGCACCTTCTTCGGCGGCGAGGGCTGGATGACCGGCGGCTTCAAGGGCCTGTTCGCCACCTCCACCCTGCTGACCTACTCCCTGATGGGCGCCACCTCCCTGATGCCCTACTCGGCTCAGGCCAAGAACCCCCAGAGAGATATCCCTCTGGCCGG
>JAFRSP010000011.1 GCA_017427525.1 Clostridia bacterium | reverse complement strand
GTCAAAGAAACTGTTTGGACTGTTCGGCACTGTGCCGCATCGCGCGCCTGCGGGAAGCCTCCTGCGATCAGGCGGAAGCGGCGGCCTTCTGCGGGCCGGCAGAGGTTGCGGCGGCCAAGACGTCGCGCACGCCGGAGAACCCGTTGACCTTGTCAGTCATCGTGAAGGTGGTTTGAAGAGTTTCAGCCTCCGTTCCGGAATCCGATGGACTCCGGTTGGGGCCAAAGCCGCCTTCCGGCGGAGCGCCCTCTGCCCATTCGGGAGGGGTGGGAGGAGTTCCGCCCTGCGCGGGGTCGAAGCCACCCTGTGGTGGGTCGGGAGGAATCGATCGATCTTCCCTTTGCCCGCCGGGGCTGGGGATCCCGAGCAGGTCCAAGGCCTCTTTGAAGGTGGTGCAGGCCATCAGATCTTCGGCAGTCACGGTGAGTTCCCCGTTGAAGCGCTTCGCCTGCTCAAGCAGTCGTCCTGCCGCCTCTTCGGAGATCGAGATGGTTCCGTCGCCGTTGTCGGTGACACCGGAGAGAAAGTCGTTCCTTCCGCCCTCCGGTGGAGTCCGGTCCGCGCCGTCAGGCAGCATGCCGCCGCGGGCCCGGCCGCCCAGATCGGTTCCGGCATAGCACTGCTGCACAGCGCCCGAAAAGCCTGTGACGGTCGATGGATCATAGACCCCGCCGGTCTCGTCGCCTTCCAGGTCGCCGCCGACATAGACGAGATAACCTTTGCCGACCTCAAGCCCTGCGCAGGAGAGGATGGCTCCCCGATAGCTGCGGGCCAGAGTGCCGGCCACTTCGTCCTTGTCGGGATCGTAGGCAAATACCACCTTGCCGTCGGGATCGGTTACAAGAATGGCCTCGGTGCTGCTCTGGGATTCGGCGAACTGAAGATTCATGGTCACGGCGCCGGAATCGTTTGCATCGTTTGCCTCGGCCCAGTCCATGGTAGAGCCCAGTGCCAGAACCGTGCCGCCGTTGATATAGCTGCCGCAATCGGAATCAAGCCCGGAATCCGCACCCGGATTTGCGGCGGAGATCACGGTGCCGCCATTGATCACGAGATAGCCGTTGGAGTCCACGCCGTCCCCCTCGCTGCCAAGGCCAGCGAGAATGTGAACGGTTCCTCCGTTGACGGTCAGCACCGAGACGTCGTCCTCGTTGACGTTGATGCCGTCGTCCTGGGAGAAGATATTGAGATTGCCGCCGTTTATGGTCAGATGAAGCTCAGAATCGAGCCCCTCATAGCCGCCGGTGATGTTGAGAACGCCGTCTCCCTTGCTGCCGCCGTCAAGGTTTAAAGAGACATAGGAGTAGAAGGCAGCGTCGGTTTTGCGGGCTTTTTTCTGCGTTTTTGCCCCCTCTTCGGAGTCGTCGTTTTTGTATTTGGCCTTCAGCATCCGAAAGACGTTTGTGCCCGATACGTTGTTCACGGTACCGTCGGCGATCACCACGTTTGCGCCCGCGCCGGTCGTATCGACCATAGCGGAGTGGGTCTCCTGCTCTTCCCAGGCGTTGCAGCACTCGTAAACCGAGTAGAACACCACGGCCGGCGCGACGGTGCAGGTGAGGTCCGTGCCGTTCAAGAGAAGGGTGACCTTTGCGGTCTCATCGGTAAAGGTCTCGTCAGGGTCGCCCAGGTCAATCCAGATTTGGCCGTGCCACTCGCCCTCGATGCGGTAGCTTCCGGCCTTTGTGATGTGCAGCACGGCATTCTGATAGGCCTCATCCTCCGAATGCATCATAGAGACGGGCAGGCTGTTTCCCAAAGTGGGCAGCGTTGCAAAAATATAGTCACCGTATTCCTCGGTGGGATAGTAGTAGGCCCACTCATCATCGCCGTCGTAGCGCACACGGACAAACTCCTCTTCCGGAAGCTCCGGATAGTAGAAGATATCGTGCGCGATGTAAACGGCCTCGTCCCCCGGCTCGGTCCCAGTGTAGTACTCGGCCGGACAGTCCTTCACCGCGTCGTGGGAAACGGTGGGGTCGACCTTCCAGGTGTAGTCGTATTCGGTCACAGGCTGCCCGTCGAGCAGGGCGGTGTGGGTATACCCGCCGTCTTCGGTCAGCTCGGAGCGCAAAACGATGGTGTGATCCGCTTCGGGATCGGATGTCGTTTGACTGGTACAGGAGACCAGATTGAGGGCCATCACGAGGGCCGCGACAAAAGAGAAGATGCGTTTGATCCGGTTCATGGCATTTCCTCCGAAAAGATATTTCAGAGTTGGTCTACCCATAAGTATACATGGAAATATGAACAATCGGTGAAAACGAGGTGAAGGAACCCGAGAAAATCGAGGGAGATTACTGTGAAAAAAGCCTGAAGGTAAGCATTTGTCCGGCCCGACGCCGCGGGAAGTTTCTTGAAATCGGGGAGCATTCGTGCTACACTGAATGCCAGAATCCAGAAGACGAAAGAGGAAGCCGCGATGTTTTTTGCGTTTACGGAAACCGGATTTCAAACTGTTGAGCCGGAGGAGATCGACGAAACGTATCTCACGGCGGGATATGTGAGCGTGGAAGAACTGGCCTCACTGTATGTCCGCCTGGGATTCGACGAGAGCTCGGTAAGGGCCTGCCGAAACGCCGAGGGGTTTTTCCGCTCGGGCGTGGAGGCGCACAGGGATTACACGTTTACCGAACTGCGCATCCTGAATGCCGATGAGGGAGAAGACGACCGGATCGCTCTGTTTTTGCGCAGAAATCTGATTTTGGTGGTGGATATCGCGGATTGGGACGGTTCCACAAAGGCCAAATATCTCGCCGCGCTGGAGCAGGATCCGGCAGGCGCTGTCTGTTGTGAAAAGCTGCTCTCTGCTTTTTTGGGTCAGCTGCTGGCAGGCGATCACATGGTGATGGAGGCCATGGAAAATCTGCTGTCGGAAAAAGAGGAGGAGTTGCTGGAAAGCGAGATCGATCGGGAGTTCAACGCCGATCTGTTACGGCTTAAGAAGCTGCTTTCCAAGCGCCATACCTATTATGCGCAGCTTCTGGACGTCGTGGACGCCGTGGGGGAAAACGCCAACGGGATCTTTGTAGAGGAGCGGCTGTTCTATCTCGATAACACGGCAAAGAAGATCCAGCGTCTGTATGAGGATACCGACAGCCTCAGAAGCTCGGTGGAGCACCTGCAGGACGCCTATTCCTCCTATCTCGACATCAAGCTCAACAACACGATGAAGCTCTTCACCGTGCTCACCAGCATTTTCTTCCCGCTGACCATCATCGTCGGCTGGTATGGGATGAATTTTCAGTCGATGCCCGAATTCACCTGGAAATACGGATATCTCTATGTGATCGCGCTCTCGATCGTGACCGTTTGGGTGCTGATCTCCATCGGCCGGCGCAAAAAGTGGTTCTGACGGCCGACCGCTTCCCTGTCTGAATCGTGCGCCTTTCCCCTTGCGACGCTTATGTCGCAGGGGGTTTTTGCGTTCCAGGGCGTTTCCTGGCACGGGAAAAGCGCCGAAAGAACCCTTAGGGGAGAGGACGGGAGAAAAGACAAAAAAAGAGCTGCCGGATGGTTCGGCAGCTCCTGGGAATTTCTTTTGGAATGCGGCTTAAGCAAACGCCGGCCAGACAGAGGGACGCTTTTTGGGAGTCAGCTTGCGCGGCTCGGGATAGGTCTCGCCGAAGGTGTCGACCTCAACCTTCACGATCACCTCGGGATACTTGGGATGGTTGATCTTCACAAAGGCGTCGAAGCTGGGGTTGGGGTAGGTTTCCACCTCGGAGATGCGGATCAGCTCGTCGACCCCCTCGATGACCTTTCCAAATACGGGGCAGGTGTCCCGCAGCTCTTCGGCCCGGCGCAGCGGGAAGAAGAATTCCGTTCCCGAGACCTCGTCGGCCGAATAATAGCCAAGGCAGATATCGCCGAGCTCCGGGATCTTGATCTCCTTTTTCTCTTTGAGTTCGTTGGGCAGGAAATACTGGCACTCTTCCCGGAAAAAAGCGTTGTAGCTCACATCGATCCAGGAGCCGGGCACGATGCGCTGAATGGCGAAATGATCAAAATAGCCCTTTTGTGCGGCGGAGATAAAGCTGCACACTTCATTATAGGCATAGTCGGGAAGCAGTTCCAGCACAATGCGCCTGCCGCTGTTCATGGTAATGGTCGCAATGGGATTTTTCATAATACTCACCTTTGCTTTCTTTTTTGGGAATGCCGGACTCCGTAAGGCTTTGAAGGCAGCCGGCATGCCGTTTTCGCCTGCTCGAGGCGATGGATTAGATGGATCGCATTCCCCAGCCGCGCAGGGCGATCCCCCGCCGGTTGGGGCCATGGTCATCTTTTCTTGAACAGCGAGCCCAGCACAGCGCCGCCCATATCCAGCGCCGCCTTGGCCTTCGCCTTGGCTGCCTCAGCTGCCTCGGCAGCCTTTGCCTTTGCAGCCTCTTCGGCCGCCTTGGCCTCGGCTCTGGCCTTTTCCTCTTCCAGAAGCCGCGCAGCCTCTTCCTCGGCGGCGGCAGCCTGCTCGGCAGCCTCCTGCGCCGCCCAGCCGGGCAGCTTGGTGCCGCAGGCCGTGCAGAATTTGGTGCCTACCAGGTTCTGCTTGCCGCAGGAGGGGCAGAGAACGTCTTCGGCCAGCGTGGTCTCGGGCAATTTGGTGCCGCAGGAGGGACAAAACGTGTTTTCAGCCGGCACGTCTTCCCCGCAGTTCGGGCAGTGCTTGAAGTTCTTGCTGAGCTCGGTCGCATAGGTTTCGGCCTTTTGAACCAATCCGCCCAGCATGCTTTCCAGGGCTGCAAAGCCGCCGGCCGCTTTTCCGGCCTCGGAGGTCTGCGCCGCGCCCTCCTGAACGGCCTCGTCTGCCGCCTGGGCCGCTTCGCCCAAGGCGTCTTTCGCCTCGGAAACGCCTTTTGCCGCTTCGTTTACGGCCTCGCCCAGAGCGTCGGTAGCCTCGCCGACCGCCTGAATCGTCTCGTTGATTTGCTCGGCGGCCTTGTCCGCGAGCTTTTCGGCAGCGGGCGCGACCTTGGCTTCAACCGCCTTGCCGACCGCGTCCTGAAGGCTTTTGCCGATTCCCTCGCCGATTCCCTTTCGAAGTCCGTCTTTCAAAAAGTTCATGGTCTGTGCCTCCTCACTGTTTGATATTTTACCCATGCCGGTCGCCGCGCCGCAGGCCGTCGCACTGCAGAGACGTCGGCGCATGGGATCCTGGTTGCCGTCGCCGCTGAGGCCTCTCTTCCACCGGATAAAAAGGACTGCAAAGCGGGATTTTCAGTATTGTACCATGGAAACGCAGGGGAAATCAAGCAAGGCGGTCTCTCCCCGGCTTTGATTTTGCGCATCCCGAAAAAATATCCGGCAGACGGCTTGACAACAGATATATACTGTTATATACTGTTTGCAAGAAAGGAGAGGGATCATGAACATCCTGCTCAACAATTCCTCGATGATTCCGCTGTATGAACAGCTGATGGATCAGGTGAAAAACGGAATCATTCGAGGGGATTTTCGGGAAAATGATGCACTCCCCTCTGTGCGGGCGCTTTCGGCGCGGCTTCGTATCAGCGCCTTGACCGTCAAGAAGGCCTATGACCGGCTTGAGGAGGAGGGCTTTGTGGTCACGGTGCATGGAAAGGGTACCTTTGTGGCTGCGACCGACAGGGAGTTGGCGGTCGAGGCGCGCCGGCGTGCGGTGGAAGAAGAGATTTCCCTCGCTGTGCAGAGGGCGAAAACCGCGGGCCTCTCACGGGACGAGGTGCGTGAAATCATGGAAATCATGCTGGAGGACTGTTATGGTAACGATTGAAGGGCTCAAAAAACAATATGGGGCATTTGCCCTCGATGTGTCGCTTGAGATTCCGGCCGGCCGTATCACGGGGCTGGTGGGGAAAAACGGCGCGGGAAAGAGCACGGTGATCAAGGCGTTGCTCGGGCTGATCCGGCCGGACGGCGGGAAGGTGACGGTGTTTGGAAAAGAGGCCGCGTCGCTCCGTGCCGCCGACCGGCTGAAGATCGGAACGGCCCTTTCGAATTCCGGCTTCAGCGCATATTTGAAGCTGGAAGAGGTCGTGCGCATTTTGGCAAAATTCTATCCTGATTTTAACGAGACCGCCTTCCGCCGCGCCTGCGAGGAAATGGGTCTGCCCTTCGGCAAGCAGCTACAGCACTACTCCACAGGGATGAAGGCCAAGCTGCGGGTGCTGACGGCGCTCTGCCACGGCGCCAAGCTTCTGGTGATGGACGAGCCCACCACGGGGCTCGACGTGGAGGCGCGCGGGGAGGTGCTCGACAGCATCCGGCGGTATGCCGCGGAGCATGAGGACTGCTCCATGCTGATCACCTCGCACATCGCCTCGGATCTCGAGGGCCTTTGCGACGATCTCTATCTGATCCACGAGGGAAAGATCCTGCTCCATGAGGACACCGACGTGCTGCTCAGCGAATACGGTCTGCTCAGGGTCGACGCCGAAACCTATGCGCGGCTTGATCCACGGTATCTGTTGAGCAGGCGGCCGGAGGGGAACGGATATCTGTGCTTCACCGACCAAAAGCGCTATTATGCCGAGAACTACCCCGGGATCCTGATCGAAAAGGGCGGCATCGACGATCTGATCCTGATGATGACATCCGCAGAGGGGAGGACGCTGCAATGAGAGGACTGCTGGAAAAGGATTTTCGGCTGATCGCCCAGAGAAAGCAGACGCTGCTGATGTATGCGGCCATCGCCCTGATGATGGCCATGACCATGGACAGCGCGTATATCATCGGCTATACGGTCTCGCTCTGCGTGCTTCTTGCGGTTGGCACCGTAAGCTATGACGAATTCGACAACGGGTTTCTCTTTCTCATGACCCTGCCCGTCGATCGAAAGACCTATGTTGATGAAAAGTATCTCTTATGCATCCTGCTCGATCTCGCAGGATGGTGCGTCGCAACGCTGATCTATTGCGGCATTGCCTTGGCGCAGGGAAGAATGGCGGAGGCGGCGGCCGAGCTGCCGACCCTTGCCTCCATGATGATCCCTCTGACCTTGGGGATTTCGGTGATGCTGCCGATCCAGCTCAAATACGGGGCCGGAAAATCGCATCTTGCGCTGGCGGTTCTTTTCGGAAGCGCTGTGCTGGTCGTTGTGGGAGTCCGCAGGCTCATCCTGAGCGGGGCGGCCTCCTCCCTGGGAGAAAGACTTTCGTCGCTTTCGCCGGAGGCGTGGGTGCTGGCGCTGTCCGCCGTGTCGCTGCTTGTGCTTTTTGGCTCCTATCTTTGGAGCCGGCATATCATGGAAGAAAAAGAATTCTAAGAGAAAATAGGGTTTAAAAACTGTGTCGGCACGGAAAAGGGGGAGAAGATGAAACGACAAAACATCACAGCGTTGTGTCTTGCGCTGCTCCTTGCGCTTCTCCCCCTGAGGGGGACGGCTCTGGCACTGGAAGCCGCTTCGGCAAAGGAGCAGGACTTTTCCGTGCAACAGGCGAAGGCCGAGCGCCTCTCCCAACTCGGTCTCTTCCTCGGGGAGGAAGACGGAGACTTTGACCTGTTGCGCGCACCGACGAGGGCCGAGGCGCTGGTGATGCTCATCCGCCTGCTCGGCTGTGAAAAACAGGCGCTGGAGGCGGCATATCCCTGCCCCTTTGCCGACGTGCCGGTCTGGGCCGCCCCCTATGTTGGCTTCGGACTGGAGCGGGGGCTCACCCGCGGCGTTTCCGAGACTCGCTTCGGGATGGGCGAGGCAGACTGCGCCATGTATCTCACCTTTGTGCTGCGCGCCCTCGGGTATTCGGATGCGGAGGGAGACTTTGTCTGGAAGGATCCCTTTGCCCTTGCGCGGCAGTCCGGCATTCTGCCGCAGGGGACCGACACGGCGCGCTTTCTGCGGGCCGACGTGGTCTCGGTCTCCTATGCGGCGCTTTCTGCCAGGCTCAAGGGCGAAGACAGAACGCTGGCGCAGCGTCTGGTCGGGCAGGGCGTGCTGAAGGAGTTGGAGCTGACGGGACTCTCGTGGGAGCCCGACCCGAACGGGACCCGGCTTGAGATCCTCTTTTTCGATGTGGGGCAGGCCGACGCCGCCCTGCTGCGCTGCGACGGGCAGACCATGCTGATCGACGGAGGCAACGCGGCCGACTCGTCGTTGCTCTATACATATTTAAAAGAAGAAGGAATCGGGCGTCTCGACTGCGTTGTCTGCACGCACCCTCATGAAGATCATGCGGGCGGGCTGGCCGGTGCCCTCAATGCAGCGCAGGCGGGTTTGGCGCTTGCCTCTGCGGAACATGCCGAAGAGCGCGCCTTTTTGAATTTTCTGAAATATCTCGGGCAGCAGGGCGTATCTGTCACCGTGCCCGCGCCGGGAGACCGCCTCTTCCTCGGAGGAGCGCAGGTGCAGGTACTCGGCCCGCTGCGGGAGCAAAATGAGAGCAACAACAACTCGCTGGTGCTGCGGGTGAGCTTTGGAGAGACCTCCTTTTTGTTTACGGGCGACGCCGAGCGGGAGGAGGAGCAGGATCTGCTGGACTCCGGCTTCGCGCTCGAGAGTACCCTGCTCAAGGTGGGGCACCACGGAAGCGACACCTCCGCCTCCTATGCCTTTTTGCGCGCGGTCGCGCCGCAGGCCGCCGTGATCTCGGCGGGGGCAGGAAATCCCTATGGACACCCTTCGCAGGCGGTGCTCTCCCGCCTGCGGGACGCCGGCACCTCCCTCTATCGAACCGATCTTCAGGGGTGGATCCGCTGCGTCAGCGACGGGAAGAGACTTGTGTTTGAAACGGAGCGCGAGGCAAAGGAGTTGTTTTCCGGCATTGGGCAAAACAGCGCCGGAGCCGGAGAAGCCGGAGAAGCCATGGGCCCTTCGAACGGACAGAAAGGGGCCGACTATGTGGTCAATCTGAACACGGGAAAGTTCCACCTCCCCTCCTGCCCCAGCGCACGAAGCATCCGGCAGGAAAACCGTCTGGAATTCTTCGGCACACGGGAAGAGCTGCTGGCCCTGCGCTATATTCCCTGCGGAACCTGTAAGCCATAAAATGGGCCTCCTCTCCCGCAGGCGCGAAACGCGCTCTTGAAAAATCGGGAGCTTGGGGCTATACTCGGAAGAAACAGCAGGCGCGGCGAAGCGGATGGCCGGCAGATACGGCGGATTCAAAGAGAAACCGCCATACCTGCCGCGGCACCCCTTGCGCTGCGGAGAGGGGCGGGTTTCGTGCAAAAGCAGAGCGAGCGGGCGGGTGAGAGAGCGCAGCTCGAACAAGAGAAAACCGTGACGGAAAGCAGCGCCGCGTCCGACGCGCTGAGCCAGCGGGAATATATCTTCGAGCGCGCCCCCGTGCGCACCGCCGTGCTCCGCCAGGTCACACCGGCGGTGGCCAGCCAGATGGTGGCGCTGGTCTACAGCATGGCCGACACCTTTTTCGTGGGGCTGCTCAACCTTCCCGCGCAGACGGCGGCCGTCCATGTGGCCAATCCTTCCTTCATGTTCCTCACCGCGCTTTCCAACCTGTTCGGGGTGGGCGGCGCGGCCGTGATCTCCCGTCTTTTGGGACAGAAGCGGCGGGAGCAGGCCGGCAGAGTGGCCGCCTTCTGTTTCTGGGGCGGCGCGGGGGCCTCGCTGCTCTTTTCCCTTCTTTTTTTCCTGTTTCGCAGGCCGATCCTCACGGTGTGCGGCGGTTCAGCCGAAACTCTGCCCACGGCCATGTCCTATGGGTTCTACGTCATCGTGCTGGGCAGCACGCCCACCGTGCTCGCCACCGTGCTCGGAAACCTAACCCGGGCCGAGGGACGGGCGGCGGCCGCGAGTCTCGGCGTGATGTCGGGATCGATTTTGAATATCGTGCTCGATCCCATCTTTGTGCTGCCACGCTTTCTCAATATGGGCGCGGCCGGAGCGGGACTTGCCACAGCCCTTTCCAATTGCTTTTCCCTGCTGCTCTTTCTTGTGCTGATTCGAAAGAGCAAGGGAGAAACCGTGCTCAACCTCTCCCCCGCCGCCCTGCGCAGCGCAGGCGAGAACGCGCCCGAGGTGCTGCGCCTCGGTTTCCCTTCGGCCGTGCAGTACGCGCTGACGGTGGTGGCCATCGCCTCCCAGTCGCACTTTGTCTCGGCATACGGCAGCACAGCCACGGCGGCGCTGGCCATCATCAAGAAGATCGACAATCTGCCGCTCTATTTTTCGATCGGGGTCTCCAACGGGCTGCTTCCCCTTGTCGCTTACAATCACGGGGCAAAAAACGAGGCACGCTCCCAGAAGATCTTTCGTTTCGGGCTTCTGCTCTCCTTCGGGTTCGCCCTGTTTTGCACCTCCTGCTTTGAGCTCTTCGCGCCAAGGCTGACGGGCTGCTTCATCAAGGATTCCGCCACGGTGCAGCTGGCGGCGGGATTTTTGCGGCGCATGTGCACCGCGATGCCCTTCATGTCGCTGTGCTATCCCCTCATCGTCCGCTTTCAGGCCACGGGAAGGGCGAGAGAGGCTCTCATCGTCTCGGTGCTGCGCAAGGGCGTGCTCGATATTCCGCTGCTTTTTCTCTATGATGCGCTGCTCCCCCTCTATGGCTGCATGTGGGTGCAGCCGACGGTGGACTGCGTTTCCCTCATCACGGCCCTCTTTTTGGGGAAAAAGAAAAAGTCCGCTTAAAGACCGTGCGCGCAGACAGGATACGCAAAGGGAAAACAAAAGGCCTTTGCCCCCTACCGGGGCAAGGGCCTTTTCATCGGCCTGCAGAGCGCTCCCGACTATCCGCCGCAGCTTCCGGCGGGGATCCTTTTCGGGGCGCAGGGCTGCCGCGAAGACAGAATGCGGCGAAAAACCTCCCCCGGCGTCTTTTCGCGGCGTGGTCGCCTGCTTCAGATGATAAATTTGTTACAGAGCTCTCCCTTTTTCTTGCCTTTTGGGGAAAACGTTGCTATAATTACAAATAAGCTTCGCTTTTTCACAAAAAAAGCGGGCGGATCGCTATTGTTTTTCGTTTTTTCAGGAGGAACGCAACCATGATGAGAAATCTGAAAAAAATTCTCGCGCTGGCCCTGGCCCTGATCATGGGGCTGTCGCTCGCGGTCGGCGCGGGCGCCGGCGCTTTCGTCGATGTGGGAGATACCGACGACTATGCCTCCGCGATCAATCTTCTCGCCTCGCTCGATGTGCTGCGCGGCTTTGAAGACGGCACCTATCGTCCGGAGGGGACCTACACGCGCGAGCAGTTCGCCAAGATTCTGTATGTCCTGACCAACGGTAAGGACGACGGCGCCGGTATGTACACCGGCGAGAAGCCCTTCCCCGATATTGAGGCCGACCGCTGGTCTGCCGGTTATATCACCTGGGCCTCCAGCCTGGGCATCATCAACGGGCGGGATGACGGGAAGTTCTGGCCTACCGATGTGGTGAAGTATGCCGAGGCCTGCAAGATGTTCCTGATCGCCATGGGATACTCCTCCTCGGCATATACCTATCCCTACGGTTTTATCGATAAGGCCGCGTCGATGAAATTCTTCGACAATATCAAGGATTATACTGCGCTGGGAGACGCCAACCGCGGCAGCATCGCGCAGATGTCGGTGAACGCGCTCTTCGCCGAGGCTCCCCGTTTCGGCACCTATACCGCCAGAGAGGGCGACGCCACCTCCACCAAGACCAAGCTGCTCATCATGGGCGCCTTCGGTGTGACCGACGAGCCGGCCATGCTGTCTGCCAGCGCAAACAACGCACTCGGCTTTGCCCTGACCGGTGAAGACCAGGTCGTGTTGAGCTTCGGCGGCAGAGAGGGGGTCTATACCTTCAACGGCAATGTCGACGATCTGATCGGCATGCATGTGAAGGTCTGGTACAAAAACAGCGATGCGGCGGCCGGCGGCCGTCTGATCCACTTCATTGAAGACGCCGGAAAAGACACGGTCTATACCTTCACCACGAAGGATCTCGACCTCAAGAAGTTCCTGGATTCCGATGGGAAGACCATCCTCTTCAAGAGCAGCGCAGGTTCCCGCCGGCTGACGGCGGAAGACCCCGAAGAAGTCTTTCTCGACTACAAAGGCAACGCCCTGTTTGAGGGCCTCAGCGACCGTGAGCTCGCCGAAGTGCTCCACAACAGCACCTACCGCCTGGTCGACCGCGGCAATGACGGCGTGGCCGACGTGTGCTATGTCACCTATCCCGAGTTTGCCAAGCTGACGGCGCTCTCCGCCACCAAGGCCTCCTTCTCCTATGTCGGCGGAGCGGATCTTCTGCGCGGAGCGAACGACCTTGCAGACCGCCACATCACCCTGTATGACGGGGCGGCGCAGGATGATTATCTTCTCATCACCGCCCGCAACGCGGTGGATGGGAAAACGGTGGAGCCCTTCTACACGGCGGTGCGGCCCGAAGTGGTCTCCGGTGTGAAGCACACCAAGGTGACCAAGGGCGACCCCTTTGACGACTACTATTTCGGCAGCGCCGCCTACCAGCTTCTGGACAGCGCCGACCGGCCTGAACTGGGGCTGAAATACGATCTCTATCTCAATGCGGCGGGCTATGTGGCCCTGCTGGAAGAGGCCAAGGCCGAAGCCGAAGGCGCCTGGCTCCTGGTGACCGACGCCCGCAACACCGCCAGCGTGAGCGGACTGACCTCGGTTTCGATCACCGGCTATCTGGCAAACGGCTCCAAGAAGACCCTGAGCCTCGATCTGGAGGCTATCGACAAGGATATCGACGGCTTCTTCACCGTGGCAAACGGCTGGGCTTCCGGCAGCGATTTCAAGGAGTGGGCCTTCAAATACACCCTCGGTTCCGACGGCAAGGTGGACTCCCTGATCCCCATGACGGCCACGGCCTACGGAAAGGGCAGCTATGATCCCGACAAGGGACAGCTCAACGCGGGTTCCGGCAAGGCCTTCCTCTCCGATTCTTCGGTGATTTACAACCTCTATCAGGACAAGGGCAAGACCCAGGTCGCGGTCTTCAAGGGCTCGAACCTGCCTGAGATCAAGCAGAGCGACGATGTGACGGTGGAGCTCTGCCTCAATGCGGGTGAGGTCGACTGCGCCGTGATCACCTCGCAGGAGAAGCTGTCTGCCGATACCGACCAGTATGGTCTGGTCGTCGCGGCCGACCGCAACGCCTCCTCGGCCGACAACAAGGTCTATTACGATGTGACCGTTGCGCTCGACGGGGAGATCAAGACCTTCAAGACCAAGGACGTGGCCAAGGCCGACGCAGGTGTCTTCGGGTTTGAAGACGGCCCCGGCTATGCCCGCATCCTTTTCAACTCCGCCGGCAAGATCGACCGGTTCGACTGGTTCAGAGACGGCGGCTTCGATACCGGCCACTCCATGATCGACGGGTTTGTCAGCGCCATCCCCAACGCCAAGGGCCTTGAGCTGAACGGCGAGGACGTGGTGCTGTATGCCAAGAACTGCGTGTTCTATACGGTCGACGCCGAGCACGACAAGCTGGGCAAGATCGACGAAAACGACGTCGCCGCCGCCACGTCCGCGGCCCTCACCAAGTCGGTGATCGCCGACCTCAACCACATCGGTTCGGGAGATCTGCTCTATTATATCGACGCCATCGTCAATTCCGATGGGGAGCCGATCGCAGTCTTCATCTTCACCGATCCCTCTGCGGGCTGAGATGTGAAAAAGGGCGGAAGACCAGCGCTCTGAAGCGGATTCGCCAAAAAATAAAACAGCACCGAGGGGAGAGACGGCTTGGTCTCTCCCCTTTTCTCCCCGAAAGCGGGGGCAAAAAAGCCCGCGGCGCGGCTTTTTGCGGGCCTTTTTTGAAAGACGCTGCTCCGAAAGGGACAAATCCGAAAAAATTCCTGCGGAATATTACAATCATGTTACAAATTCCAAACCCGCTTGCATCGCCGCAAGGGGGTTTGCTATAATGGCACAGAAAGGGAGAGGAGGTTTTTCCGCCCTTTTGAAAATCTTAAAGGAGGAAATTGCAAAGATGAGAAATCTGAAAAGAGTTCTCGCGCTGGTACTGGCTCTGACGATGGTACTGTCGTTCGCCATCAGCGCAAGCGCAGGCGCATTCACCGATGTGAAAGACAACGATGATTATGCTCCCGCGATCAATCTGCTTGCCTCTCTCGGCGTCCTGAAAGGCTTCGAGGACGGCACCTATCAGCCCGCGGGCACCTATACCCGTGAGCAGTTTGCCAAGATCCTGTATGTCCTGGTCAATGGTAAGGACGACAACGCTGCCATGTACACCGGCGTTGCTCCCTTCCCGGATGTCGCTGCTGACCGTTGGTCTGCCGGCTACATCACCTGGGCTGTCAATCTCGGCATCATCAATGGCCGTGACGACGGTAACTTCTGGCCCACCGACGTTGTGAAATACGCCGAGGCCTGCAAGATGTTCCTCATCGCCATGGGCTATTCCAGCACCGTTTACACCTATCCTTATGGCTTCATCGACAAGGCTTCTACCCTGAAGCTGTTCGAGGACATTAAGGACTACTCCACCTTCGGCGATGCCAACCGCGGCACCATTGCTCAGATGGCTTACAATGCCCTCTTCGCAGAGGCTCCCCGCTTCGGCACCTACACCGCCAAGGAAGGCGACACCACCACCACCAGAACCAAGGTCCTCATCCAGGGCGCTTTTGGTGTGGATTATGAGCTCGACACCGTTCTGGGCACCGCCACCAACGTTCTGGGCAGCGACGTCTATGCTGAGAAGCAGGTCGCCCTGGCCGACGCTGGCGTTGTGGAATACGACGAGAATGTTGACGATCTGATCGGCCTGACCGTTAAGGTCTGGGGCAAGGCTGACGACAAGTCCCTGAACAACCTGAAGGTTATCCTCATCGAGGATGCCGGCAAGGATAAGGTCTATGTGGTCAACCCCGCCGACGTCAAGGAGAAGGATACTGCCGGCACCACGCTGAAGTTCAAGGACAACGGCGCTACCCGCAAGATCACCGTTGACGACGCGATCAAGGTTGAGTGGGATGGCATCAATGGCGATATCGACGCCGATGACATCAAGGCCGCTTCCGGCGAATACACCTTCAAGCTGATCGACAAGGGCAACAACGGCGAAGCTGAGATCGTTGTTGTGTGCTTCCCCGAGTTTGCCAAGCTGTCGGCTCTGTCCGCCACCAAGGCTTCCTTCTCGAGAGTCAATGGCGCCAACCTGATCAAGGGCACCAAGGACATCGAGGATGACAATCTCAATCTCTACAAAGACGCCAAGAAGGACGACTATGTTCTGATCACCGCCAGAGAGGCTGTTGTCGACGGTACCGTTGCGGACGTCTTCGACATCGTCAAGGCCGAAGTGGTCGAGAACGTGAAGTTCAACAAGATCAAGGATGGCGATTGCTACTTTGCTGGCACCTCCTATAAGATGCTGAGCGCTCTGGATGCAGACGATCTCGGCAACAAGTATGACCTCTATCTGAATGCCAATGGCTATGTTGCCCTGGCCGACAAGGTTTCCGAAGAGAAGGATACCACCTATATCCTCATCGTTGACGCCGACAACAGAGAGACCGTCAGCGGCCTGAGCTCTGTCACCGTCACCGGTTACCTGTCCGACGGCACCAAGAAGACCTTCGCGCTCGACCTCGATGAGTTCGATGCCGATATCGCCGATTTCTTCGATGCCGAGGATGGCTTCCAGGATGCCGGCCTGAACAATGTCTTCGAGTACACCCTGAACGATGACAACCAGATCGATTATCTGGTCTACATGGATGCGGATCTCGACGGCACTGGCAAGTACGATGCCGACAAGACCCAGATCACCGTTGGCAGCGGCAAGGCTTTCGTCACCTCCGACTCCGTGCTCTTCAACCTCTATGAGGATGGCAGCAAGCTGAAGGTTGCGGTCTTCAAGGCCGACGATCTGCCCGAGTTCGAGAACAAGGACGTTGTGGTTGCGATCGATGGCGGCGAGGTTGACTGCGCCCTCATCATCACCGAAGCCAAGCTGAGCGGCAGCAACGACAAGTACGGCCTCGTGATCTCCGCTGAGAAGAACGCTTCCGAGTCCAGCTCCAGCAAGGTGTTCTATGCCCTGAGCGTCGCCATCGATGGCGAAGTCAAGGTTCTCAACACCAAGGATGTTGCCAAGGACAGCACCGCGTTTGATTTCTCCGAGCCGGCTCCTGCCAAGATCGTTCTGAACAGCTCCGGCAAGGTCGACGCTCTTGAGTGGGCTGACGCTTCCGGAAAGTTCGACACCGACTACTATGTGCTCGATGGCGAGGTCGTCACCGCGATCCCCAACAGCAAGGGTGTTGAGCTGAACGACGCTGCTGTTGTTCTGTACGACAAGGAGTGCAACTTCTACACCATCGACGCCGAGTACCTTGCGGACTTCGACGAAGACGATGTGGCTGAGGCTACCAAGGATTCCCTGGTCAAGTCCACCATTAAAGATTTCGCCAACATCGGCGAGGGCGACCTGGTCTATGCCATCTCCGCCATCTGCAATGACGACGACGATCTGGTTGAGGTCTATATCTTCACCACCCCCACCGCCGGTGAGGACTGGTAAGGATTTGATTCCTCGGGAAGGTTCTCTTTGAGAAGCTTCTGAATTCGCAAACAGAATGATTGCCGAAGTTCCCTCGCCGCGGCGTGCAGGCTGGCGGGGGGAAACAAGGCAGAGAAACGGGAGAGGCAAAAGCCTCTCCCGTTTTTTGCTGTCTGGAAGGGGTTGCCGCGGGCATGCGCGGGGCGCGGGCCCTGTAAAAGAAGGCGGGCACGCGGCCTTTCTCTCCGAAACATGCAAAAACATATATATGCAAAAATATAAAAAGGCATAAATGCATAAAAGAAAGCGCCTCTGTCCAAGGGAAGGGGGTGCAAAGCTTTGCACCCTCTTTCGGCCCGTTTCACAAAAGCCGTGCGCAGGGGGAGATCTACATGCCGACGCAGGCCCCCTGCCGTGGGCAGGGATGAAGAAAGAAAGGCCCTGCGCGTCTCGAACAGTGCGGAAGCGCAGCCTTCTCTGCCGGCTTGGCAAAAGCCGCATCCCCGGGGCAAAAGCCCCTTTTTCTTCTTCAAAGAATGTGATATAATCGAGCCGGAAGCTCCCCTTTAGCGGCCGGGCTGGGCGAGACCAGCGCGGCCCCTTGGGGAAAACCAAACCATGAAAGTTTGTGCCGTCGGCACCTTCGGAGGGATGAACGGATGGAACATGTTTTTCCGACCTATGACGATACCCTGCGCAGAACGATTTCCCGCCTCTGCCGCGAGAGCGAAGACGGGGGGACCACGCTGGAGGAGATTGCGAAGGCCTATCTCGGCCCGTCGGCCGCGGGGGCGATGCATGCCTGTATGGCCAACCTGAAAACCCAGATGGATTCCCTGATCGCTGAACACTTTGTCTCGGTGGTGGATGGGCGGATCTACGCCGGCGAGAAGAAGGAATAGAACAGAGCCGGGCAACAAAGGGCCCGGCGCGGTCTGCGCGGCCTGCACGGGCAGCACCCACCGAAGATGGCAGGGCCGCAAGTGGAAAAAGTCCCTGCGGGGAAGAGGTGTGCA
Organism: Clostridia bacterium; assembly: GCA_017427525.1. Lineage (GTDB taxonomy): Bacteria > Bacillota > Clostridia > Oscillospirales > Feifaniaceae > Galloscillospira. Next base: position 5,888 of record JAFRSP010000011.1, on the reverse strand, counting down.
GCCTCGTCCCCTTGCCTGGCGGAAGGAGCAACCACACTTGCAGAAAAACGGGCAAAACGAAGAGAGAAAAAGCCGCCTTTTGGCCTGTGCGGAACAAAACCGTGCGGGCCGCGGGCGGCTGTTGCCGCTGCGGCTTGCCGCGGCGGCGGTTCTTGCCGCTGCCCTGCTTGCCCTGTTTGGATGCTCTGCAAAAGAGACCGAGGTCAGCGAGACCTTTTTTGTGATGGATACGGTGGCTTCTCTGCGCCTGATCGGCGATAAGGAGCAGGCGGAATCTCTGCTCAAGCAGGCGGCCGCGCTGGCACAGGAGCTGGAAACGCGCTGGTCGAGGACCCTGCCGGATTCCTCGATCTATAGACTGAATGACGGCGAGACCGTTGTGCTGGATGAGGAGACGGCGGCGCTGCTTGCACAGGCAGCCGCGCTCTCGGTCGAGACCGGCGGAGCCTTCACCCCGACGGTTTCTCCCCTGGTGGAGCTGTGGAACATCGGCGAAGCGGATTCCCCGCCCTCCCGCGAGGAGATCGCGGCGCTGCTTCCGCTGCCTTCGCCCGACTTTTTGGCGCAGGCCCGCGCGGGGCAGCCCTTTTCCCTCCCCGAGGGATGCCGGCTCGATCTGGGCGGCGTGGCCAAAGGCGAGGCGGCAAACCGCATCTGCGCTCTGCTGCGCGAAAGCAGCCTGCGGGGCGCGCTGCTGGTGCTGGGCGGGCAGGTCTCCTGTGTGGGGACCCGGGCTGACGGGGAGCCCTGGCGCATCGCCCTGCGCGACCCGGACGGGCAGCAGGGAGAAACGCTGGCCGAGCTCCGCCTGACCGACCTCCACATCGCAACCTCCGGTGACTATGAGCGCTATTTGGAATTCGAGGGCGTGCGCTATTGCCACATCCTCGACCCCGAGACCGGATGGCCGCCCGAGACCGATCTGCGCTCTGTCACGGTGGTTTCATCGGACGGCGCGCGGGCCGACGGGCTCTCGACCGCCCTGTTTGTGATGGGTCTGGAGCCGTCGCTTGCCTTCTGGCGGGAGGCGGGAGATTTTGAGGCGGTGTTCGTCACGTCCGACCGCCGCGTGATCGCAACCGAGGGGCTTGCGGACTGCTTGTCCTTCTCGAATGGAGCAGGAGGGTATCGCTTTGAGTTTACGTCGTGACGGGGCTGCGCGGCCAAACGCCGCTGTGGAGCAGGATCAAAAGAGAAGATTTCGCTCTTTTGGCCTGCGGATCGGAGACCTGCTGCTGATGGCGGGGCTGCTTGTGGCGGCCGGAATCGCATGGGGAATGCGCTCTAATGGTGCAGAGACGGCGGCGGTTGCCGTGGTCAGCATCGAGGGTGAGAGGGTGCGGCAGATCGCGCTGGAGGCGGAATCCGATGGGATGCACACCTTTACCGACCGCGGCGTGACCTATACGCTTGAGATTTCAGAATCGCGTGTGCGCATGGCGCAGATCGACTGCCCCGATCATATCTGCATCAAAACCGGGTGGGCCGACCGGCAGACGCCGATCGTATGCATGCCGAACCGCCTGGTGATCGAGCTGGAGGGGGAAGGTTCATGAATCAGGGCACGCTCTTTCGGCGGCTGACGCTGCCCGGCATTCTGGTTTCGTTGGCCCTGCTGCTCTCGCTTCTGGAGCGCATGCTGCCGCTCGACCTGTTGTTTCCGGTGCCCGGCCTTCGGCTGGGCCTTCCCAATATCGTGACGCTCTTCGCTCTCTGGGCCCTGCCGCTCGGCACGGCGCTCGCCGTTGTGGTTGTGCGTTGCCTTCTGGGGGCCTTTTTCGGAGGCAGCCTTTCAGCTTTGATCTTTTCCTTGGCGGGAGGGCTGCTGGCGCTGGCCGTCATGGCGGCGCTGCTCCCCTTTGAGGGAGAAAAACTCTCGATAGCGGGCGTTTCGGTGGCAGGGGCCGCCGCCCACAACCTGGGCCAGCTCTTTGCCGCGCGGTTCGTCATGGGCACCTGGTCGGTCTTCGCCTATCTGCCCTTTCTGCTGGCAGGCTCGCTGGTCACCGGCCTTGCAACGGGACTCGCCTTTTCGGCGATGCGTCCGGCCCTGAGCAGGGTCCCTGCGCTGCAGCCGCTGCTTCGGGAGAAGAGAAACAGCACAAAATAGCGCTGCATACCGCGTTGGATGCGCACCCTTCCAAGGAGAGAACGCGCAGGTTCCTTCCGGAGAGAAACTGCGCAGCTTCCGAGCCGGAGAAAGAGGACGCATTTCCCCTGCCAAATGAGAAGGTTGACGCCCTTCGTCAAAAGAAGAGCAAAAAACCGGTCGGTTCCCGCCCATGCGGGGACTCGACCGGTTTTTTTATGAGCCAAAACAAAGAGAAAAAGCGGAGTTAAGCCTGCCCCTCCCGTGCACCGTAACGCATGAGCAGCTTTGCATAAAAGCGCGCCGCCTCGTCGAAGCCGGTTTCCGGCAGGCACTCGTTTACGCTGTGGGCGGTGGGCAGGGCCTTCTGGTCGAAATAGTAGGGGGCGAAGCGGTAAACATGGTCGCTGATGGCATAGTAGTGCCGCGCGTCGCTGCCCGCCATCATGAGATAAGGGGTCACAACGGCGTCCGGGGCGAGTTCGGCGGCAAGCGAGGCCAGCAGATCAAAGGTCTCGTCCTGTTTGGATTCGGGCGACGCCTCCGAGCCGGCCAGCAGGGAAACTTCAACGTCGTCTCCCGCCATCTGCTGCAGGTGACGGCGCACGTCTTCCAGGCTGTCGCCGGGCAGGATCCGGCAGTTCACCGTGATCGAGGCCGTTTCGGGCAGCACGTTGGAGGCGGCCGAGCCGCTCGCCATGGTAACGGCGGTGGTGGTACGGGTCATGGCGTTGGTGGCGCGGCTCTTTTCCAGCACCTTCTTGAGGATAAACCAGGAGGTCGACTGGTGTTCGAGCAGCAGCCGTGCGCCCTTGTCCATGTAGGGGCTGACCCGCTGCAGCGTTTGGGAAACGGAGGAGATCAGGCGCTGGGGCATGGGATAGGTTTCAATGTTCACGGCGGCGCGGGCGATCCGCCCCACGGCGCTGGTGGGGCCGGGCTGGCTGGCGTGGCCGCCGGGGTCCTGTACGGTCAACCGGAAATCGGCCATCCCCTTTTCAGCCATACCGATCACGGCCACCCGCGGGGCGATGCCGAGCGTCGATCCGTCGGTGACGCAGCCTCCCTCGTCGATCACGAGACCCAGCCGCACGCCGCGCTGCTTCAGAGTATCCACAATGGCCGCGGCACCGGAATCCGGAGCCAGCACCTCTTCGTTGTGCCCATAGCAAAGGTAGATATCGCAGGGGGGAGACCACCCCTCGGCCAGGAGCGCTTCCACGGCCTCCATCTGGGCTAGAAGCTGGCACTTGTTGTCCAGCACGCCGCGTCCGTACACATACCCGTCTTTCCGAGTGAGGGTGAAGGGGTGCGAGTCCCAGAGCGAAAGATCGCCGGTCGGCACCACGTCGAGATGCGCCAGCAGCGCACAGGGCAATGCGGGAGAAGACCCGTCCCCCTGCCAGCGGTAGAGCAAAGAGGCCTTGCCGATCACCTCGCGCGTGAGATGGCGGTGCACCAGAGGATAGGTTGCCGCAAGATAGTCGTGCAGGGCGAAAAAAGAGGCGTCGTCGGTCTCCTGCGGATCGGAGTGCGAGATCGTTTCACAGGCGATCATGCCGGAAAAACGGGAGAGAATCCTATCGTTGTCAAACTGCATGCCGTACCTCCCGAAAGGTTAACAATTTCTGTGTTTTGTTGGCGAAATTCCGAAAAAATATGATTGCGTTGCACGAACGGTTGTGATATGCTATTGACATATAAGTAGATATTGGTAACGAATTGAGCGAAATAGGTTTGTGCAGGTGCGGCGCACCGTCTTCGGCCCGCTTGCCGCGCCAAAAACCCTACCTATTTTAGTATTACACTGGAATACCCCCTTTTGTAAAGAGCAAAAGGGAATTTTTCGGCGGAAATCCGCTTCTCATCTTTTTTCGGCAAAGGTTTGGCGCTTGCCGGAGAAGAAGATAGAGAAGTGGTTCTTTTCGCGCTTCTTCACGATTGCAAAAGCGTCTGCTTCGTAGGGAGAACGGGCGCCGGCCGATGGATGAAAGAGTTTTTCATTTTCTCATAGAGGATTTGGATAAGCTGAGACAAAAAAGAGGAGGGAATCCATTTTGGCTTTGGATCAGGATTTCGTAATCAACCGAAAAACGATCTTTAAATTGCTCATCCCTGTGCTGATTGATCAGCTGTTTATCACGCTGCTCCCCATTATCAACACGGTGGTTGTCAGCAAGCTGGGATCGAGTTCGATGTCGAGCGTCGCCATCGTGGACCAGATCAATCAGCTGGTCAGTATGGCGGCCGTTGCCATCGCTATGGGCGCCGCCGTTGTGGTGGCGCAGTACACCGGCCGCGGCGACCGGCATGGCGTGACCCACACCATCTGTCAGTCCTACAGCTCCTCGCTTGTTCTGACGTTGATGATCATGGTGCTGGTTTTGATCTTCTCCAACGGCATCATCAATATGGCGCTCTCCGGTGCGACCGAAGAGATGAAGACGATCGCCAAGACCTACCTGTATGTGACGGCGTTCTCCTACCCCTTCTATTGCTTCTACGCAAACACCACGCAGATTCTGCGCGGCGTGGGGCATCCCCGTGAGGCGATGTATACCTCGATCGCCATGAACACCTCGATCTTTTTGATCAATGCCCTGATGATTTACGGCCTCAAGAAGGGCGTTGTCGGCGCGGGAATCGCAACGCTGTGCGGCCGTGCCGTGGGTGCGATCGTCGGCGCGTTCATGGTCATCCGCTCCGGATTCGCGAAAAAGGTGAGCGATTTCTTCACCCTTAAATTCGACCTGCACACCCAGGGCGTGATGATGCGGATGGGCGTTCCGACCGGAATGCAGAACTTCGCCTTCATGGGCGCCCGCTTGGTCATGAACGTGTTCATCCTGCCCTTCGGCACCGACCACTACGCGGCAAACGTGGTCTTTACCCAGATGCTCGATCTGCAGTGCGTCGGATCCACCGTTGTGGCCGGCATGGCTCCCGCCATTATGGGCATTGCCAAGGGCCGCGGCGATCAGGAGGGAATCAAGAGCGCCTTTAAGGATCTGAACTTTATCTCCTTCTGGCTGGGGGCCGCCTGCAGCTTTATTCCGATCCCCTTCCTCAAGCAGATCAACGCGCTCTATCATATGTCGCCGGCTTCTGCTGCGATTGCCAACAAGATGATTCTCGGCAACCTCATTTACGTCATCGCACTGGTCTGGTTTGCACAGGCGGCGCCGGCTGCCTTCCGCGGCATCGGCGACTCGGTGATCCCGCCTGTTATCATGATTGCGGGTGTCTGGTGCGGCCGTGTGCTCACCCTGGCTGCCCTGACCACCTGGTTCAAGATGGGTACCTATGCGCTCTATTGGGCCCTGATCGCAGACTATGCGCTTCGTTCGGTTCTCTACTTCTGGAGATACAAGTCGGGAGCTTGGTTGCGTGCGCAGAAGGGTGTTGACTGAGCAAAGAGATCCCTCTTTGCAGGGCGTTGCCCCATCTGCCGGTCTGAAGAGGTTTGCCGTTTGCGGCAAAGCTTCTGCCATGATTGAAACATTGCCGCGCCGCACATCCTTTTAGGGCTGTGCGGCGCGGTTTTCTTGGAGGAACTGCCTGTGGGGAACAAAACGCTTCTTTTGAATCGATATGCGCAGATTCCGGAGGACCGACCGCTTCTGGGGTGGCTTCTGGATCTGGCGCAAACGGCGCAAAAGCGCCGTTGTGTGCAGCACTCGCGGTTTCTCGATCCCCGTCAGCAGCTTGCGGCGCAGACGTTGCTCGCGGCGGCGGGAGAGTCTTTTTTGCTCTGGGGCGGATTCGAGGGAGCAGAGCGCCGGGCCGTGTTTCTGCTGCC